>JAFSYD010000233.1 GCA_017443685.1 Lachnospiraceae bacterium
GGCGCCGACATGGTATTCATCACCTGCGGCATGGGCGGCGGCACCGGTACGGGAGCTGCGCCGGTAGTGGCACGCATCGCCAAGGAACAGGGAATTTTGACGGTCGGCGTCGTTACGAAGCCGTTCCGTTTTGAAGCGAAGACGCGTATGGTGAATGCACTTGGCGGGATCGAGCGCTTAAAGGAGAGCGTTGATACATTGATCGTCATTCCGAATGATCGTCTTCTGGAAATGGTTGACAAGCGTACAAGCATTGAAGAAGCGCTTAAGATGGCAGACTCCGTTTTACAGCAGTCTGTACAGGGCATCACGGATCTGATCAACGTACCGGGGACGATCAACCTGGACTTTGCGGATATTCAGACCGTTATGAAGGATAAGGGCATTGCTCACATCGGCATCGGTACCGGCAAGGGTGACAACCGCGCGATGGATGCAGTGATGCAGGCAGTGGAGTCTCCGCTTTTGGAGACGAAGATCAACGGTGCTACCGATATCATTGTGAATCTGACCGGTGATGTGTCCTTAATGGATGCGAATGAAGCGATCAGCTATATCCAGGATATTGTCGGAGAGGAAGTGAACCTGATCTTCGGTACCTGTGAGGATCCGGCAATGACGGATGAGATCACGATCACCGTGATCGCGACGGGCTTAGAGGATGTATCGGGGCAGAATCTGGGCGGATTTACGGCACCGCGCGCGGCCTTTGGCAGAACGACGGCAGGGCTGACACGTCCGTCACAGGTATCATCCACGCCGAAGCCTGCGGCACCGACGCCGCCGGTTACACCGTCCGTTCCCAAGGCGCCGACGAATCTCGGCAACACGGGTAATCTCGGCAACACAGCGAACTTAGGCAACACGGGGAATTTAGGTAATACGGCGAACCTCGGTAATACGGGTAATCTCGGCAACAACGGCAACCTCGGCAATACGGGCACGCTTGGCAGTACCGGCACGATGCCATCCTTTGCAGGCTTGCATAAGCCGCCCGAACCGACGGGAACGGTTCCGGAGAAGGGGATTGTCATACCGGATTTCTTAAAGAGGAACAGTTAAGGTTATTATGCCCTCGTACAGTTTTGTGCGGGGGTTTTTGTTTTTTTTCGGCCGGGCAAGCCACGCATAAGGGGGAATGGGAATGAAGCTTACATTTATCGGAGCGGATCATGAGGTTACGGGGAGTTGTCATTTTGTAGAATGCGCAGGGAAAAATTTTCTCGTAGACTGCGGGATGCAGCAGGGGCCTGAGACTTATGAGAATCAGGACATTCCGGTGGACGCGGCGAAGATCGATTACGTTTTCGTGACACACGCGCACATCGACCACTCGGGGCTGCTGCCGCTGTTGTATGCACACGGTTTTCGAGGCGTGATCTTCGCTACGCAGGCGACCTGCGAGCTGTGCAACATTATGCTGAAGGATTCCGCCCACATTCAGGAATCCGAAGCAGAGTGGCGCAACCGTAAGGCAAAGCGTGCGGGCAAGCCGGACGTTGTCCCGCTGTATACGATGGACGACGCCATAGGCGTGCTCGATCATTTCGTTTCGGTGGCGTATTATGACCGTGTGGAGGTCTGCGACGGCATTTCGGTCCGGTTTGTGGATGCCGGGCATCTGTTAGGGTCGGCGTCGATCGAGGTGTGGCTTTCTGAGGACGGCGAAGAGCGTAAGCTCGTCTTCTCGGGCGACATCGGCAATCCGAATAAGCCGCTTGTCAAGGATCCGGATTTTTTGGATTCGGAAGCGGATATGATGCGTCCGACGGCCCGAAGGCTTTATGCTTACCGGGAAACCTGTCAGGAGGCTTTCCGCAGCCAGCCTTTCAGAGAGCTCGAGATCACCTCATTCGACGGCCTGAAGCTCAGGGGATATCTGGTGGAACGGGATCCCAAAGAGGTCGTGATCTGTGTCCACGGCTATAAATCCGACCCGGAATCGGATTTTTGCGACCGTTCCGAGATCTATGCGGCGCGCGGGACAACGGTCCTTTTTGTTCATGACCGGGCTCACGGTAAATCGGGAGGCCGTTACCTGGGCTTTTCGGAGCTGGACCGTTTTGATATCGCGAAGTGGGTCGATAAGATCAACGAGATGTACGATGATCCGCGCATCTACCTCCACGGTGTTTCCATGGGCGGGGCGACGGTCATCCACTGCGCAAATATGAAGCTGAAAAATGTCTGCGGCATCATAGACGACTGCGGGTTCAATTCGATCCTGGGAATCAGCAAAGCGCTGA
>JAFSYD010000019.1 GCA_017443685.1 Lachnospiraceae bacterium
CACCGACCGTACGCGCCATATCCGCGTCAAAGCCGATCCACTCGTCACCTTCTTTATAATCCATCGGCGCAAAATCCGTAATGCCGACCACCAGCTTGCCCTTGCCCTTGATATACTCTACGTCACTCTCGCCCGCATCCGCGTCCGCGGTCGCCTCCGTGTCCGTATCCGTATCCGCGGCAGCATCCTTACTTCCGCTCGATCCGCACGCGGCAAATGTCATCGTCATCGCAAGCGCTAACATTAACGCCAATACTCTTTTTTTCATATCATCCTCCCGTTTCTTTTGTTTTTAAAAAATACCTAAAACACTTTACCATATTAACGTGTTGATGTAAACAAAAAAAGACCATTTGCAAAGCAAATGGCCGTTGATTCATATTATGCTGTTACAGATCCATAATAAGCGTGATATCCACGCGGTTCTTCTTCACCCCGACGATCACATCCTTCGCAATGCTTGCGACAATGGATTTCTCGAGGTTCTCCCAAGCTGCCTGCGCCTCATCATCGTCATCCATGATCTCGGCGAGCTCATCGCGGTAATGGCTTAACGCCCAATCCGAACGTACGGCGGCACCTTTCCCGGCTGCCCTGGCCAGCCCTTTGCCGTGCCCGCGCGAGCCGCTTTCATCGTAGTCTAAGAGGCTCGTTTCGATCACGTCCGCAACCTTTGCCATAAAGCCGTTCACCGACGCATTCTTCCCCGTGGATGATACGGATAGCAGGTCGGATTTCTTTTCCACGCTCATCTTTGTCTTGGCGATCAGCTTCATACAGCATTCCATCTCGTAGCGCTCGAACCACACGATCGCGTCAAATCCGCCGGTGATCTGCCGCAGCATCCCTAAGACTTCCTCAAAGGCAAGCTTTAAGCTGCCCGCCTTTTTGTCCTCGATGGAAAGGCTGCCGATGCAGCCGTCCGCCCGGTTTAAAGCATTCGCGATCCGCTCCTCGCGCTGATCGAGCAGGATCTGTTCGGATACCACCTTCGGCGTGCGGGAACCGACCGTCGACATGGTCTCGGACAGATTCTTCGTAATGATCATCCACACGCGGTACTCTTCGATCCCGACCGCGATATCATCGGCAAGCTTCGCAAGCACGGACCGCTCCAGATCGTCCCAGGCTTCCTTTGCGTAAGGATCCTCCTTTCGCTTGGCCATGATCTGCGCCTTATAGTCTAAAAGGGACCAGCTTGGTTCCTTCGTGTTCCGGCCGGAAAACACACCGACAAGGCGGTCAAAAAAGCCTTCCTTGCCCGCCTCGTTGCTGCCCTTCGAAGAGATTGAGAGCATCTTTTCCTTTGTCACCGCATCGACATCCATATCTGCCGTTACGTAGATCCGCGACACCATCGCGTCGCCTTCCAGCCATATTTCTACGGAACGTTCTGCCACAATTTCCTTCACGAGACGAAGCGCCTCTTCCATCAGAAGGTTGAGCCGCAGCGCGTTCTTGCCGGATATCCCCGTCTTCGCGAGGTAGGCATCCGTAATGGCCTGTGCCGCAACAAACTGCTCGTCTACGTTACTGATGATGATGTGGTCTGATTGCATGATATCCTCCTCTTAATACCGGGCTCCAAAAATAAGATCCTACCAGGTCTTTTTGGTCTCCAAGAATGCATACGCCTGTGACGACACATAATTACCCGCGGTAAACTCATCCAGATACGCCTCAAACACGTGCTCGGATACGCCATGCGCGCCAAACCCAAGCGCATTCCATGCGTTACGGAGCGCATTCTCCATTCCCGTATAATCCACACTGCCGCCCATTGCCCCGCCGGCAACCTGCGAAAGATCATCCAACTTCAATTCCTGTTTCATTATATACCTCCTTAGTGAAAAAACACAAGCGCAACAATTTTGTGCCTTACTTGTATACGCTTTACAATGGACTTCATTACTTTATACGAAAGAAATGCAAAACGGGCTAAGCTTTTACCCGAATTTTTTCCGCTTTATTTCATCTAAGATCCGTTCCGCCACCTCGTCCTTGGAAAGGATCGGAAGCTGCGTTTCGCCCTCACTGTCTATTAACGTGACGATGTTCGTATCTACGGCAAAGCCGGCGCCCTCGGTACGGATATTATTGGCCACGATCATATCAAGGTTCTTTTTTGCGAGCTTTTCCTTCGCGTTCTTCTCCATATTTTCGGACTCCATCGCGAAGCCGCACAGGAACTGCCCCGGCTTTTTGTTCGCTCCGAGATCCGCTAAGATATCCGCCGTACGCATCATCTCCAGGATCAGGTTGTCACCGGATTTCTTGATCTTTTGGTCAGCAACGTGCTTCGGACGGTAATCGGCGATCGCCGCCGCCATAACGATGACATCGGAATTCTTCGCCTGCGCGTTGATCGCGCCCTGCATTTCGGCTGCCGAGGTCACATCCACACGCATCACGCCAAGCGGCGTCGCAAGATTCACCTGTCCCGTCACAAGAGTAACATCCGCGCCCCTGCGTGCCGCAGCCCGCGCGATCGCGAAGCCCATTTTCCCGCTCGAATGGTTCGATACGAAACGCACCGGATCGATCGCTTCCCGCGTCGGTCCCGCGGAGACTAAAACCTTCACGCCGCACAGATTCTTTTGGCAGAGGGTATACATGATAAGCTCGTAAAGCGCTTCGGGCTCCGGCATTTTGCCGATCCCGACATCTCCGCACGCCAGATAGCCGGTCTGCGGCGTAATAACGGTCATTCCGTATTTTTTCAAAAGGGAAAGATTATCCTGCGTGATCGGATTCTGAAACATCCGCGTGTTCATCGCCGGCGCAAATATTTTCGGGCAGGCTGCCGCCAAAAGCGTCGTCGTAAGCATATCGTCGGCAATCCCGTGCGCCGCCTTCGCGATGACATCCGCCGATGCGGGAGCGATCATGAATATATCCGCCTTTTTGGCCAGTTCAACGTGCTCCACTTCATATTGGAAATTGCGGTCAAACGTATCCACAAGGCATCGGTTCCCCGTCAGGGTCTCGAAGGTCAGCGGCGCGATAAACTCGGTCGCGTTCTTTGTCATGATCACCGTAACGTCGGCCTTTGCTTTCTTCAATGCGCTCGCCAGATATGCGCTTTTATACGCGGCAATACTCCCCGTGATGCCAAGAATGATGTGTTTGCCGGAAAGATCCATTCCGTTATCTCCTTTGGATGATTGTAACCGTTCAGACAGCTGAACGGTTAAGCGTTGTTCCTGTGCCAGATCTCGCCCAGGCCCTTTAAGGTCAGCTCGTTGTCATAGATGATGTCATGCCTG
>JAFSYD010000234.1 GCA_017443685.1 Lachnospiraceae bacterium
CCAGCTTTCAATATCATATGTTATGTTGCCGCCGAAGGCAATCGCCCCGTAAATGCCGCCGCCGATCGTATAGAGAATTAAGCGAAATCTGTCCGATCCGTCATAGCCGCTGGCAAAAGTAATGATCAGACTGATCAGCATTCCGAGCGCGAAGCCGATGAGACATTTGATGATGAATTTTGTCCGAAGCTCCATCTGTTATCCCTCTCCCCTGTCAGGTATTATAGCACTACCCCGGCGTCTGTGTCACATTTGTCTTTATTATACACAAAACATACCGCAAAAACGCGCCTTATGCGTATTCCGATACTTTTCATGCATAATCGGACACAGTTTACCAAATATACACAAAAAAATACCGAATATACAAAACAATGAGTATTGAAAGAGGGAATCTTTTATAATTGAGAAAACCCTTACAGAGGTATCTATATGCGTTTGAAGATCATGGTCACCGGTAAAAACCGGCGGATCGCTATGGATGTAGGCGAACATCTTGCAAATGACAGGGATTACATTACCGTCAAGTGCGCTTCCAGCAAAGAAGCGCTTTTTGAAATGGTTCCAAGGGAAATGCCGAATGTGATCATCATCTGTCTGGGCGATGAGACAAAGGATACCGTGGCCGTTTTTGATGTGCTCAGGGAATGCACAAAAATGGGCGGCGTCACGATCATCGTCATCGCAAGCGACAACGACCGGAAAGTCTTTATCGGAAACACCAGACTGGAACGCATGTTTTTCATGGAACGCCCCGTATCCCTGTTCGCGCTTTATGAGAAATTAAATGATGTCGAAGAAAAGGTGCAGGCGCAGAAGGACAACGGCGAACTGATGCTGACGGAATACATCAATCCGCATGCAAACGACCTGCCGGTGCGTAAGCACATCCTGATCGTTGATGACAATACAGATCTGTTGCTGCAGTTAAAGGATCAGCTGAAGGAATTCTATGAGGTCACACTGGTGCCCTCCGGCGAAGCGGCGCTTCGTTTTTTCGAGAAGAAAACAGCCGACCTGATCCTGCTTGATTATATGATGCCGAAAATGAACGGTCCGGAGGTTCTTGCAAGACTTCGTGCTTCCGACGATCTTGTACATATCCCCGTCATCTTCTTAACGGGTGTGACCGAGCGGGAAACGGTCGTGAAAACGCTGGTGGAACTGAAACCGGAGGGCTATATCGTCAAGCCGGCCAGGCGGTCGGAACTGGTGGCCAAGATCATCGATGTGTTGGATGCAAGAGAAGCGGAAGAAGGCGCTTCAGCGAAACCGGAAAAAACGACGGAGAATGATGATGAGTGATTTTGATATGAACACCCTATGCGAACCGGGTCTTGATGTATCGGCAGGCATGTCCTTTACCGGCGGGCGTGACAGATATTTATCGGCCCTGCAGCGCTATTACAAATCCTACGACGCAAACAGGGAAAAAGTCGAATCCGCGCTGTCATCCTCAGACATCGAAAACTACACCATTCTGGTGCACGCCTTAAAAAGCAATTCAAAAATGATCGGCGCCGCGGATCTCGGTGCCCTTTTTGAAGAACTTGAAATGGCCGGAAAAGCCGGCGATACGGATAAGATCCGGGCCTTAACGCAAAAAGCGCTTGCGGATTATCAGGAGTTGCACGAAAAGCTCCGGCCCGTCGGTGAAATGGAGCAGGTGCAGACTGACGGTGAAATATCAGGCGATGTGGCAAAAGAAACGGCCGAAGCGCTGCTTGCGGCCCTGGATGATTTTGACGATGAACTCTCCGCAAAACTTGCGGCAAAACTTTCCGGTTATCCGTTCCGGATCACGCAGAAGACCAAGCTGAAAGAAGCAACGGACTACATCAGCGATTTCATGTATGATGAAGCCGCCGCGCTCATCCGGGAGATCCTTCCCGCGATCGAATAACTGCAAACCCCTCTATTAATCTTCAGGATCGTCTGTTTATCGCCTGTCCCGACCGCAAACGAAAGGCCCTTTTCGATCGCTTTCGGGCGCGTCATATTGGCGAGGAAGTTGCTCTTGGCCTTGTTGGCCGCAACGACCTTTTCCTCGTTGAAATTGCGGAGTCTCGTCGCATAGTCCGTCAAGTTCGAAAGCATGGAAAGATCCTGTATGAGCCTTGCATTCTCACGCTTCAGTATCTTATTCTCTTTTTCC
>JAFSYD010000235.1 GCA_017443685.1 Lachnospiraceae bacterium
CCGGCGGTCCGATGATGGGATTTGCCATGTTCGATCTTCATGTTCCCACCACGAAAACGACATCGGCGCTTCTCTGCCTGACCGAGGATGCTGCTTCAAAGTATGAGACCACAGCGTGCATTAACTGCGGACGCTGCGTGGAGGCGTGCCCGGAGCAGCTGATCCCGTCAAGACTGGCTGATTTCGCGGAGCACGGACAGATTGAAGTGTTCGAACAGTGGTACGGACTGGAATGCATCGAATGCGGGAGCTGCTCGTTTGGCTGTCCGGCAAGACGGCACCTGGCACAGTCGATCAAGACAATGAAAAAGCAGCTTTTGGCAGCGAAGCGGAAGAAGTGAGCATAGGAGGTGAATATGGGATTGTTTAATGTAACATCTTCTCCCCATGTAAGAGAGAAGACCGATACACAACGCATTATGCTCTATGTGATTTTATCACTTCTGCCTGCGGCGTGCTTCGGTGTATATAATTTTGGGATCAAAGCGCTGGTTCTGATCGTGGTATCGATCATTACCTGCGTATGCTCGGAATGGCTTTATAACCATATCGTGCATAAGAAGCAGACGATCACTGATTTAAGTGCGGTCGTTACCGGATTGCTTTTGGCACTTAACCTGCCGAGCTCTCTGCCCTGGTGGATGGCGGTGCTTGGCGGTGCTTTTGCGATCTTCGTAGTAAAATGTGTATTTGGCGGCCTTGGGCAGAATTTTATGAATCCTGCGCTCGGCGGCAGATGTTTCCTTATGATCTCCTTTACCGGAGCAATGACGAATTTCAGTGCGTTTGACGGCTTTACCGGCGCGACGCCGCTTGCAAGCATCAAAGCAGGCGAGTCGGTAGATGTGATGAAAATGCTCATCGGTACGATTCCGGGTACGATCGGCGAGACGAGTGTGGTCTGCCTCCTTCTTGGTGCGATCTTCCTTCTCGTCACCGGCGTGATCGATCTTAAGATACCGGCATCCTACATCATCACATTTTCCGTATTTGCGATGCTGTTCGGCGGCCACGGCTTTGATTCGGCATATCTGGTAAGCCAGCTTTGCGGCGGCGGTCTGATGCTTGGTGGGTTCTTTATGGCGACCGATTATGTTACGGCACCGATCACACCGAACGGCAAGATCCTTTACGGTATCGCTTTGGGTATTTTGACCGGCGTGTTCCGTATCTTCGGTGCGTCGGCAGAGGGTGTATCCTACGCGATCATTTTCTCGAACCTGCTCGTTCCGCTGATTGAGCGTGTGACGGTTCCGCCGGCGTTCGGTATTGTCAAAGTTAAAAAAGGAGGTGACGCGTCATGAAAGCATTTTTTGAGAAAAATCCCATTGTAAAGGATGCGATGATCCTGACCGTCATCACTTTGGTAGCGGGCGTTTGTCTGGGGCTCGTATATGAAGTTACAAAGGCTCCGATCGCGCAGGCACAGGAAGCGGCAAGACAGGCTGCTTATGCGGAAGTTTTTGAAGCGGCAGATCATTTCGAAGCAATGGAAGGCTTTGACAGCGAAGCAGCGACGAAGCTGGTACAAAGCTCCGGCTATAACGACGACGAGATCACGCAGTGTCTGGTCGCTTATGATGCCGGCAATGATCCGCTCGGCTATGTGATCTCGGTGGTATCCCATGCGGGTTACGGCGGGGACATCGTATTTTCCGTCGGAATCACGAATGAAGGCATGTTGAATGGTTATTCAATTACCGAAATTTCCGAGACGGCAGGTCTGGGAATGAAGGCGACCGAGAGCGAGTTTATGGCGCGTTTTAAAGATATTCCCGCTGCGATCCTTGAGGTTACGAAGGGAGATCCGGGCGAGAATGAGATCCTTGCGCTGAGCGGTGCGACGATCACGTCCCGCGCGATGACATACGGTGTGGATGCCGCTGTCATTTATGCGCAGAGTTTGGGAGCAGGAGGTGAGACGAATGAGTGATAACCGTATCGGAGAACGTTTAAAGAACGGTCTTCTTATTGAGAACCCGACCTTCGTCATGATGCTCGGTATGTGTCCGACTTTGGCGGTAACGACTTCCGGCATCAACGGACTTGGCATGGGACTTTCCACAACGATCGTCCTTACGATGTCGAACCTGATCATTTCGCTGCTTCGGAATGTGATCCCGGATCGTGTACGTATGCCGGCGTTTATCGTTGTAGTTGCGTCCTTCGTTACGATCGTACAGTTTCTGGTTCAGGGTTTTGTGCCTTCGCTGTATGCGGCGCTCGGTATTTACATTCCGCTGATCGTTGTTAACTGCATCATCTTAGGCCGTGCAGAGAGCTTTGCATCGAAGAATCCGATCATTCCGTCCACCTTTGACGGTATCGGTATGGGACTTGGCTTTACCTGCTCGCTTACGGTGATCGGCTGCGTGCGTGAGCTTTTAGGCTCCGGTAAGATTTTCAATATGGTGATCCTTCCGTCGGATATTTATACGCCGATCACGATCTTCGTATTGGCACCGGGCGCATTCTTCGTGCTTTCCGTTCTTGTTGCGGTAATGAATGTGGTACGCAAGAAGATGGATGCGAAAGGCAAGCCGTTAGCGGCTCCGGTCGGCTGCTTAGCAGACGGCTGTGCAGGATGCTCGATGGCGAACAGCTGTACCGGAAAGCTTACCGCGGATAAGAAAGGAGGCGAGTAAGACATGAAAGAATTACTGCTTATCATTATCGGTTCATCGATCGTCAACAACGTCGTATTGAGCCAGTTTTTGGGCCTTTGCCCGTTCTTCGGTGTATCCAAGAAGATCGAGACGTCGGCAGGTATGGGCGGAGCGGTTATTTTCGTTATTACGATCGCTTCTTTTGTAACGGGGCTGGTATACAACTTTGTTCTCGTTCCGTTAGGCTTTGAGTATCTGCAGACGATCGTGTTCATTCTGGTCATCGCTGCGCTGGTACAGTTTGTCGAAATGTTTTTGAAAAAGAGCGTTCCTTCGCTGTACAATTCGCTCGGCGTGTTTTTGCCGCTGATCACGACGAACTGCGCGGTACTTGGCGTGGCGATCAACAACATCGGCAATTATTATGACAAGGGATATTCGATCGGCTTGAAGCTGCTTTACGGTGTGGTAGACGGCTTTGCGACGGCGGTCGGCTTTACGATCGCGATCGTGATCATGGCGGGTATCCGTGAGAAAATTGAGTACAATGACATTCCGGGACCGTTCAAAGGCTCGGCGATCGTTCTCGTTACGGCGGGACTGATGGCAATTGCTTTCTTCGGTTTCTCGGGCGTGATTTAAAGGAGGCAAAAGCATGAGTGTAAGTGGCGTAATCCTGGCAATGGTGATCGTCGGCGTGACCGGCTGCCTGATCGGGTTTTTCCTGTGCATTGCCTCGGAGAAGTTTAAGGTAGAAGTGGATGAGCGCGAGACGGCGATCATCGGCGTTCTGCCGGGCAATAACTGCGGCGGCTGCGGCTACGCGGGCTGTTCCGGTCTTGCGGCAGCGATCGTAAAAGGCGAAGCGCCGGTGAACGGCTGTCCGGTGGGCGGCGATCCGGTAGCGGCGAAGGTTGGTGAAATTATGGGCGTGGCTGCCGAAGCCGGTGTCCGTAAGGTGGCATTTGTCAAATGTGCCGGGACCTGTGACAAGGCAAAGAACAAGTATAATTATACGGGCGTTGAAGATTGCACCGCGATGGCATTCGTTCCGGGCGGCGGCGCAAAGGCTTGCAATTTCGGCTGTATGGGCTACGGAAGCTGCGTAAAGGCCTGCCCGTTCGATGCGATCCACGTGATCGACGGTATCGCGAAGGTGGACAAAGAGGCTTGTAAGGCGTGCGGGAAATGCATTGAAGCCTGCCCGCGCAATCTGATCGAATTCATCCCGTATGACGCGAAATTCGCTGTCGCCTGCTCGTCGAAGGATAAGGGCAAGGATGTCATGGCAGTCTGCGATACGGGCTGCATCGGCTGTAAGCTTTGTGAGAAGAACTGTCCGCGTGATGCCGTTCATGTGGAGGACAATATTGCGCACATCGACCAGGAGAAGTGCATCAAGTGCTCAATCTGCGCACAGAAGTGTCCGAAGAAGGTAATCCTTCAGCTGTCCGGCAAGCCGATCGTTGCTAAGGCGGACAAGCCGAAAGAGCAGAGCGCGTAATATGAATGGAAAGGGCTGCCGCAAGATGCGGCGGTCCTTTTTTTGAACTGTTCAGTGAAATATCTTCACAAAAATGTGCCGTTATTTCCCTGCGTGTGCTGCATAAAAATTGGGCGTATAACAGGTTATGTAGCTGATTTTGATGGTGGTGCGATCGGGAGTGAAAGCAATATATGAAGTGTTTTGTGAACAGTTCCTTTGTATGCTAATATTGACTTTTTTGCGAAAAAAAGGGATAGTAATAGAAAAATAAGAAACTGTTCGAAAGGGGAACTGTTATGTTAAAGCCGTTGATCGTTATCTTACCGAAAGTTGTGGGCGCTTCAAACCGTCCGTCGTATATTGCGGATCATTTCATGGGCAGCGGATTTTACCCGATCCTTTGCGGGTATGAGGTTGCGCAGATCGCGAGGGAAAAGGATAACGTGGATAATATTCTGGTTGCCCTGCCGAATGTTGTGGACGATGGTGTCCGGCAGGTACTGTTTTATCTGCGGGATATGTGTATTGACGAGGAAAAAGGGGTTTTCCTTTGCGGAGGAAAAGATAGTCTGAAAAAAGCTAAGCGGATTATTCCGGCGATGATCCTGATGGAATGCTATGAGATCGTTAAAGGCGAGATGGACTATGTGGCAAGTCAGATGGGGAAGGCCTTTACCCGGGACGGCATAAAGCCCGGCTGCCTGATCTTAGATGACGATCTTGAATACAATCAGAAGCTCCGCCTTGCGCTGCGCGAATACTGCGACGTCGCGTTTTCCGACGGTACCCCGTCGCAGACAATGCCTTATATCGGGCAGACGAATCTTTTGATCATCAGCATGGATATGAAGATGGATATGCTCGCGTGGGCTAGGATCCGCGCCATGATAGGGAAGAATAAGAATCGCGCCGACTTCCATTCCGTCTTCATTGCGAATGATTTCAGGCGCCAGATCGAGGTTACGCGATATTTAGGCGAGAACAGCGGCGTCTGCCTGTCAAAGGAGACGGATTTCGTAAAGAATGCGAATTATCTGAAGCAGCGGTATTTTTCGTAGGGGAATGACCTATTCTATCGCCGTCACCCCTTCCGGCAGGGCGGGGTGGATGGTCATGGAATAATTCGTATAGTAAATGACAAAGCCCGGCGGGGTGTGGGGCGTGCGCTTGATATTCTTCTTTTCCACGTAGTCAATCTCAAGCTTTTCCGCGCTGCGGCCGGAGGAATAATAGCCGGCAAGAGCAGCGGCAATTTCAAAAACGTCGTCCGGCAGCTTGCGGCCCTCGGTGCGCACGATGACATGGCTTCCCGGAATCTGCTTCGCGTGGAACCACCAGTCGTTACCGGTCGCAAGCTTGAAGGTCAGCTCGTCATTCTGATAATTATTCTTCCCGACATAGATGTGAAAGCCGTCCGCCGTGACAAAATGTAAGGGCCTGCTCTTTTCAACGCGCTTTTTCTTGCCTGCCGGATTCTTTTTTACGAAACCGTACTCGAACAACTCTTTGCGGATCATCTCCAGGTCGGCGTCCGAGTCGCAGATTTCCAGATTGGCAAGAATGCTCTCCAGGTGCGCCAGCTGTTCACGTGAGGTAACGATCTGCTCATCCACGGCATCGCGGGTACGTTTCATCTTATTATACTTGTCAAAATAGCGCGTCGCGTTCTCAATCGCGGACAGATCCTTATCCAATGGGATCTTGACCGGCTTACCGGTATTATAGTCTTCAAGCTCCACCGAAAGCACGCCTGCCGGTACCTGATATGGATAAGCGGTGAGCAGATTCCCGTAGAGCATATAGGAGTCCATTTTAGCCGTGTCGGAAAGCTGCTTTTCCTGCAGGGCGAGCTTTTTCTTCGTCCGGTCAATGAGCGTAAGCATAAGCTTTTTGACATCACCGGAGCGCTGTTTGTTGTTGGTCGCTTTGTTGCGCTCGGAATAATAGGCGAACAAAAGCTTAGAAACGGAAGCATAAGTCTCGCTTTCGGCATCCTCATAGATGTGAAGGTGAAACGGCGCGTATTCTTTCGGGACACCGTCCACCATAATGATTTCACTATCTTCGCGCTCCAGTGCAACCGCGTACAGAACCTCCTGCAGAGCAGTATACAGCCTCGCGGCACCTGAAGCGACCGGCATTTCGGAAACAGTCGGTGCATTGCTCCCTGCTTCCGCCAAAGTTACAGGAGGCAAGACTGCATCCGCATCCAAACCCGAAAGGATTCCCGTCGAAGCATCCGCATCCAGGCCCGCGCGGTAAGCAATCTCGGTTGCGCTTAGCTTGGCGATGCCCATATACCGCCCGCAAAGGAAGCCGGTCAGCGTAGTGTTCTGCGTGCGAATAGCCTCAGAAAAATCCTCCCTGCTGTCCATATAAGGATCCAGCTTCCCTTCCTGAAAAGGGATAAAGTATTCCCGGCCGGGAAGTACCTCGCGCACCGAGGACTGTAAAGCGGAAATGTGCTTGATGCTGTCGATGATCTTATCATTGGCGTCGGTGAAAATGAGATTGGAATGCTTGCCCATGATCTCCACATAGAGGAATTTCTTCGCAGGATCGCCGAGCTCGTCGAGATGATCGACTGTGATTTTGATCACGCGCTCATTTTGGATCTGCACGACATCGGAGATGATACCGCTGCCGATGTGCTTTCTTAAGACCATGCAGAAATTCGGCGCGCTCGCAGGGGCAAGACGGTTCTCATCCGTCAGATAGATAAGCGGAAGAGAGGCGTTCGCCGAGATGAACAGCCGCTTCGTTTCCTTTTCCCTGTTAACGGTAAAAAGCATTTCTTCCTTTTGCGGCTGGATGATCTTTTTGATGCGTGCGCCCCGAAGTTCGCGATTTAACTCGTTTGCGATGCG
>JAFSYD010000236.1 GCA_017443685.1 Lachnospiraceae bacterium
GGATCCGAACGATGCGAACGCGCTCGGCATCGGTATGGTGCACCAGCACTTTAAGCTGGTCGAATGCTTCTCAGTTTTGGACAACATCATTTTGGGTGTCGAGACGACGAAAGGCGGTTTTTTACAGAAGGACGAGGCCAGGAAAAAGGTGATCGCCCTTTCGGAAAAGTACGGCCTGCAGGTTGATCCCGACGCCATCATCGAGGACATTACGGTCGGTATGCAGCAGCGTACCGAGATTTTGAAAATGCTTTACCGTGACAACGAGATCCTGATCTTCGACGAGCCGACCGCGGTGCTGACGCCGCAGGAGATACAGGAGCTGATGTCGATCATGAAAAATCTTGCGGCAGAGGGGAAGAGCATCCTGTTCATTACCCATAAGCTTGCCGAGATCATGCAGGTTGCGGATCGCTGCAGTGTTCTTCGGAAAGGAAAATATATCGGGACGGTCGACATCAAGGATGCTACGCCGGAGAGCCTTTCGGCGATGATGGTCGGGCGTGATGTCAATTTTATCGTGGAAAAGAAGCCGGCTGCGCCGGGCGATGTCGTGCTCGATATTCAGAATATGACGGTCGCTTCCAAGCGCCACAACAACAATGCGGTCAACAACGTTTCGATGCAGGTGCACCGCGGCGAGATCGTCTGTATCGCCGGGATCGACGGCAACGGACAGACAGAGTTCGTATACGGGCTTTCGGGCTTAGAGCCGCTGGTTAGCGGCAGGATCGTTTTGGACGGAAAGGATATCACCCATGCCTCGATCCGGGAGCGGCTGACCTCGGGGATGAGCCATATTCCCGAAGACCGGCATAAGCATGGGCTGGTGCTCGACTATTCGCTCGAAGACAATATTGTTCTGCAGAGGTATTTTGAGCCGGAATTTACCGACAGATTCGGTTTTTTAAAGCGGAAAAATATCCGCGAATACGCGAACAGGCTGATCGATCAATACGACGTCCGTTCGGGACAGGGGGCGATCACGAAGTCGCGTGCGATGTCGGGCGGCAACCAGCAGAAGGCGATCATCGCGCGTGAGATCGACAAGAATCCGGAGCTGCTGATCGCGGTACAGCCGACGCGCGGACTCGATGTCGGCGCGATCGAGTATATCCATAAGCAGCTTGTCGCGCAGCGGGATGCCGGCAAAGGGGTGCTTTTAGTCAGCCTGGAGCTGGATGAGGTTATGAACGTATCCGACCGGATCTTAGTGATGTACGAGGGTGAGATCGTCGGCGAATTTGATCCGAAGACCGTTACGGTCGAGGAGCTCGGTCTGTATATGGCGGGCTCGAAGCGGAAGGAGGTTGCTTGACATGAAAAAAGAAGGCATCTTAAGAAACTCCGGATTCCAGACGATCTTAGGCTCCCTGCTCTGCATCCTTCTCGGACTGATCATCGGTTACATCGTGCTTTTGATCATCAATCCGGCTGGTGCGGGACAGGCGATCCTTGCTATTTTAAAGAACTTCTTATATTACCCGAGCGTGCCGGCGGCTATGAAATATTTCGGCACCACACTGGTGAAAGCATCCGCGCTTCTGATGTGCTCGCTTTCGGTGCTCTTTGCATGGAAGGTCGGGCTGTTCAATATCGGTGCGGCGGGCCAGTTCGTGGTCGGCTCCGGTGCGGCGCTGTATTTTGCACTGGCGCTCAATTGTCCGTGGTTTGTCTGCCTGATCGCGGCAGTGATCGTAGCGGCGATCCTCGGCGGGATTTCCGGTGCCTTAAAGGCGTATTTTAACGTGAACGAAGTCATTTCCTGCATTATGCTCAACTGGATCTCGCTGTATTCGGTGAATATGATCCTCACCTCGGTAAAGGCGGAATCGACGCCTTATACGAAGTCCTTATCGAGTACGAATAAGGGGGCGCTGCTTCCGAATATGGGGCTCGATAAACTGTTTACCAATAACGAGCTGGTGACGGTCGGCGTCATTTTTGCAATTGTGATCGCGATCCTCATCTGGGTGCTCCTGGAAAAGACAAAGCTCGGCTTCGAGCTGAAAGCGACGGGCATGAATAAGCAGGCGGCGAAATATTGCGGCATGCGCGAAAAGTACAATATCATCTTAACGATGATGATCGCGGGCGGTCTTGCGGGCTTCGGCGCGGGAATCTTTTACCTGACGGGGATCGAGGAGTGGATGGTACAGCAGACGAGCGTACCGGCGATGGGATTTAACGGCATTGCGGCGTCCTTCTTGGGCGGTGCGCATCCGATCGGTGCGATCTTTTCCTCCTACTTTATCCAGCACATCACGGGCGGCGGAACGTACGTGGATAAAACGATGTATTGTTCGCAGATCTCGGATCTGATCTCGGCGGTGATCATTTACCTCTGCGGTTTCGTTTTGTTCTTTAAGATGTGGCTGAACCGGATGCTCGATAAGAGAGATGAAAAACGGAAAGGAGGCGAGGCGTAATGTTATTACTGATCCAATACACACTGATCTTTTCATCGGTTCTGATCCTGGTTGCCCTCGGCGGCTGCTTTTCGGAGCACAGCGGCGTGATCAATATCGGTCTGGAGGGGATTATGGTCATCGGCGCGTTGGGAGGCGCCCTTACCATGAAGTACCTTCCGGTGGGCACGAATGCGTTTATCGTCATCGTCCTTGTCGTTTTGGCAAGTATGCTGCTGGGGATGATCTTTTCCCTGTTTTTGGGCGTGGCGGCGATCAAATTCAACGCTGACCAGACGCTGATCGGCACGGCAATGAACCTGCTCGCTCCGGCGGTGGCGGTTGTCCTTGTACGCGCGATCAATATGTCCGAAAGTCTCGATAACGTATCCTCGACGATCGCTTACGGCAAGATCAAGAAGGCGTTCATTATGAATTTCGGGAAATTCGAGTTCTCCTGGTTTATGCTGCTGGCGTTTCTCGCTCTGGTCGGTGCATACGTCGTATTATATAAGACCAGATTCGGCCTGCGTCTGATGGCTTGCGGCGAGCACCCGCAGGCGGCGGACTCCGTCGGTATCAACGTTTACAAAATGCGTTACGCAGGCGTGCTGATATCCGGAGCGCTCGGCGGATTGGGCGGCCTTGTATACATCACGGCAGGCGTATCCGAGTGGAAATTCGAAAACGGCGTTGCGGGCTTTGGGTTTTTGGCACTGGCGGTAATGATCTTCGGACAGTGGCGCCCGATCAACATCGGTCTTGCGGCATTGCTGTTTGGTCTGTTCCGCGCATTGTCGAACGTTTACACCGGCTTTGACGCGCTGGTGGCGCTTAACATCCCAAGTACCGTTTACAATATGTTCCCGTATATCATTTCGCTTATCGTGCTGATCTTTGTATCCGGCAAGTCACGAGCGCCGAAGGCAGAAGGTATCCCGTACGATAAGGGACAGAGATGATATGCCGGCTTTACGGTGCATTAGGATAATCTGACAGTGAAAACAGGAGGATGTTATGAAGAATTATTCGGAAAATCCAGATAAGCTGTATCATATCCAGGTCGCAAAAGGGGAGGTCGGGCGGTATGTGATCCTGCCCGGCGATCCGAAGCGCTGTGAGAAGATTGCGCAGTATTTTGATGATCCGCAGTTCGTTGCGGACAATCGGGAGTATGTTACTTATACAGGTATGCTCGACGGGGAAAAGGTTTCCGTCACCTCGACCGGTATCGGAGGCCCGTCCGCGGCGATCGCGATGGAGGAGCTGTACCGCTGCGGCGCGGATACCTTTCTTCGGATCGGTACCTGCGGAGGGATGCAGACGGAGGTGATGAGCGGTGATATCGTGATCACGACGGGCTCGATCCGCGCGGAGGGAACGAGCCGGGAGTACGCGCCCATCGAGTTCCCCGCGGTCGCGAATATCGACGTGGTGAATGCGCAGATCGCGGCGGCAAAGGAGCTTGGCTACGCCTTCCATGTCGGCGTGTCCCAGAGCAAGGATTCGTTCTACGGACAGCACGAGCCGGAGGTGAAGCCGGTCAGCTACGACCTTTTGAACAAGTGGGAAGCGTGGAAGCGCTTAGGCTGTCTTGCGTCCGAGATGGAGTCGGCGGCGCTCTTTACGGTGGCAAGCGCTTTGGGCGTACGCTGCGGTTCGAGCTTCCTTGTCGTGGCGAATCAGGAACGGGAGAAGCTCGGGCTTGAAAATCCCGTGGTACACGATACGGACAGGGCGATCCGCGTTACGGTGGAAGCGGTGCGCAGGCTGATCGCAATGGACAGGGGATAGATTTCGATTTTTTACGAAAGGGGGAACGATACGTGGAAGCTTATAAAAGAGTATTTGTCGTGGTCCTGGATTCGCTCGGTATCGGCGCGATGCCGGATTCCGAAAAATTCGGGGACGTCGGCGTGGATACCTTTGGACATATTCTGGACACACAGGGGGCGCTTGACATTCCGAATCTTACAAAGCTGGGAATGCTGAACCTGCACCCGTCTTTTGTGATGGAAGGCGTTAAAAAGCCGATGGGGCGCTATATGCGTATGGCAGAGGCATCCGACAGCAAGGACACGATGACCGGACACTGGGAAATGATGGGCATCCATACGACAAAGCCCTTCGTAACCTTTACGGATACGGGATTCCCACCGGAGCTGATCGATGAGCTGGAAAAGCGCTGCGGCAAAAAAGTCATCGGCAACAAGAGCGCGTCCGGAACCGAGATCATCGAGGAGCTCGGCGAGCAGGAGATCAAAAACGGTGAGATGATCGTATATACGTCGGCGGATTCCGTATTGCAGATAGCGGGCAACGAAGAGACGTTTGATCTTGCGAACCTTTACCGCTGCTGCGAGATCGCGAGAGAGCTTTGCATGAAGGACGAATGGCGTGTCGGCCGCGTCATCGCAAGACCTTATGTCGGAAAGAAAAAGGGTGAGTTCAAACGCACCTCCAACCGGCATGATTACGCGTTAAAGCCGACGAACGCGACGGCACTGAACGCATTGAAGGACGCTGGATATGATGTGATAAGCGTCGGAAAGATCGCGGACATCTTCTGCGAGGAAGGGATTACCGAAGGGAACCATTCGGATTCCTCCGTACACGGAATGGAGCAGACGATCGACATTTGCCGGAAAGAATTTAACGGCCTGTGCTTTACGAATCTGGTCGATTTTGACGCGCTCTGGGGACACAGGCGCAACCCGAAGGGCTACGGCGAGGAGATCGAAAGATTCGATAAGAACCTGGGCGTGCTGATGGATGAAATGCGCGACGACGATCTTCTGATCCTGACGGCGGACCACGGCAACGATCCGACGTATACGGGAACCGATCATACGAGAGAGTATGTGCCGTTTATCGCGTATTCGAAAAAGATGGCAGATGGCGGGGCGCTTCCCGAGACGGATACTTTTGCGGTGATCGGGGCATCCATCGCTGAGAACTTCGGCGTGGCGATGCCGGAGGGTACGATCGGGACATCGATCCTCGATCGGCTTGTGTAAGCTATGAAAGAGAAACTGTTTGCGCGGTATACGCCGGGGAAGGTGATCCTTGCGGTCATCGGGATCCTGTTTGCCGGTTCGGGCATTGCCGTTGTGGGCGTGGCGAACTTAGGCTATGATTCGGTCGGGATCCTTTACGACGGCATACGAAGCGCGGCGCATCTGACGCCGGCGCAGCTTGGCGTGGCATCGAATATCACGAACGCGGCCCTGATGGTGTTGGTCTTCCTTTTGAATCGCCATTACATCAACATCGGGACGTTCATTTACGTGCTGCCCTACGGCTTTGTCGTCGATACGACGGGCAGGATCCTGCGAATGGTGGTCGATGAGCAGACGCTGCCCCTTTTTGCGCGGATTGTTATCGCGGTCTTTGGCTATGTGGTTTTGTATCTGGGAGTATCCATGTTCATTGTGGCGGATATCGGACTCGACCCTTTTACCGGTATCGTTATGGTGATCAACGACAAGGTGAAAAAGGCGTTTCAGAAAACGAAGATCTGCTTTGACATCTGCTGTATCATCATCGGGACGCTTTTGGGCGGAAAGCTCGGCGTGATCACGCTGGTGACGGCGTTCGCGGCAGGGCCTTTGATCGGGCATTTCGCGGAAGAGCTGAAGCGGTTTATGGGTAAAAGAAAAGAGTAACGATATAAGTTATTTAGATTGCAAAAAGACAGGCCGGGAGTATTTTTGCAGGGAGGAAAGAAAGAGAGGTTTTGATTATGAGCGCAGTATATGAAAAGTTGCAGTCGTGCGCAAAAAGCGTGCGCGAAAAGACGGATTTTAAGCCGGAAGTTGCGCTGGTCTTAGGATCGGGGCTGGGAGATTTTGCCGATACGGATGTAAAGGTCGAGCAGCGGATTGAGTATTCCGATATCGAAGGCTTCCCGACCTCGACGGTCGTCGGGCACAAGGGGCAGTTCGTGTTCGGTTATGTGGGCGATGTGCCGGTGGTCGTGATGCAGGGCAGGGTGCATTATTATGAAGGATATCCGGTGACGGATGTTGTCCTGCCGACGCGCGTGATGGGAATGCTCGGCGCGAAAAAGCTGATCCTTACCAATGCGGCGGGCGGTGTGAATTTTGGTTACCGGCCGGGGGATCTGATGGTGATCTCGGATCATCTGATCCATGGCGTGCCGAATCCGCTGATCGGTGAGAATATCGAAGAGCTTGGCGTCCGCTTCCCGGATATGAGCGAGATCTACAGCGTGCGGACGCGTGACTGCATCAAAAAGACCGCGATGGAAATGGGTATTTACGTCAGGGAAGGCGTATATGTGCAGATGAGCGGTCCTTCCTATGAGACGCCGGCGGAGATCCGGATGGTAAGAGGATGGGGCGCGGACGCCGTCGGTATGTCAACCGCGGTCGAAGCGATCGCCGCGCGGCATATGGGCATTGAAGTCTGCGGTATTTCCTGCATCTCGAATATGGCAGCGGGAATGACGAAGGAGCAGCTGTCCCACAAGGATGTCCAGGAGGTGGCCGACCGCGTATCCGCACAGTTTAAGCAGCTGGTGGCCGGGGTGATCGGGGCGATCTGAAAAGAAAAAGGATTTAAATAGAATAAAAGAAACAGATGTGGTAAAATGTTTTTCGGTTACTTATAATTTGCACACAAAAGGAGAATTGTTATGGGATTTATTCAGGCTTTTGCAGGCGCGATCGGCGGCACCTTCGCAGATCAGTGGGTAGATATGATCGTACCGGCGGACGCACCGGCGACGGCGGGCGTGATCCCCGGCGTACAGAAGGGAACGAACGCGGGACGCGGCTCTAATACGAAGGGATCGGACGGCATCATCACGAACGGCAGCCGGATCCTGATTCCGGATGGCTATGCGCTGATCACGCTGCAGGACAATGCGGTGACCGGCTTTATATCCGAAGCCGGCGGCTATACGTACACGACGGACAACGCGAATTCCCAGTCGATCTTCACGGGCGGCGGACTTGTGGATTCGATCATCAAGCAGTCGTTTGAGCGTTTCAAGTTCGGCGGAGTGCCCGGAACGAAGCAGGCTGCGATCTTCATCAACATCAAGGAAATCCCGAACAACCGTTTCGGCACACAGTCCGAGATCTATTGGGACGATATGTATATCAACGCGCAGGTCGGCGCAATGGCACGCGGTACGTACACGCTGAAGATCACGGATCCGATCACTTTCTTAAAGAACTTTGTTCCGGTAACGTATATTACCTCCGGTAAGATCTTTGATTTCGCGGATATGGACAATGATGCGTCCGAGCAGCTCTTTAACGAAGTAGTTGGCTCGCTGGCTGCGGCGTTCTCCGCATACTCCAACGACCCGGCCCGGGGCAACCGTATGGCGAAGATCCAGGGCGACCAGATCGGCTTTGCGAAGGAGCTTTCGGCCCAGGTAGAAACGAATTACCAGTGGAAGACCGACCGCGGCCTTGAGATCGCGAAGGTAGCGATCATGGCGATCGAATACGACGAGGATTCCAAGGCGCTGTTGTCGGAGGTAAAGAAGGCGGATGCACTTTCCGGTGCACGCGGCGATTCCTTCTTAAAGCAGTCCGTTGCACGCGGTATGCAGGCAGCAGGCGAGAACGGCGGCGCGATGGGAATGGCCTTCATGGGCATGGGAATGAACGCGGTAGCAGGTGCGACCGGCGTCGGTATCGGTGCGAACGCAGCGCCCCAGCAGGCAGCAGGCGTCGGTGCGATGCAGCAGCAGGCGGCTCCGGCGGCAGCGGCACCCGCAGAGGATCCGGTTGCAAAGTTAAAGCAGATGAAAGAGCTTCTTGATGCGGGCATCGTTACGCAGGAAGAGTTCGACGCGGCGAAAGCGAAGTTCCTGGGGGCGTAATATATGGACGAGACGAAGATCATAGACACCGGCGAAGGCGCGGCCGACGGACAGACCAAATGCCCGAAGTGCGGCGCGACGGATATTTCGCTGAATGCCGGCAACGGCAAGCTGCGCTGTAATTTCTGCCGGTTCGAGTTCGAGCCGCAGGCGCTTGAGACGATGAAGCCGGGCGTCGGCGACCTGTCCGGTGAACAGATCGGTTCGGGTGCGGCGGATATTGACGCTTCGGCGGAAACGACGGTCACATTAAAATGCACAAGCTGCGGCGCGGAGGTCGTTATCGACCTGAATGAGGCATCGCAGGCGCGGTGCCACTGGTGCCGGAATATGCTTTCGATCAACTCGAAGGTGCCCAACGGCATCGTTCCCGACGCGGTTCTTCCGTTCAAAATGAAAAGGGAGGAAGCCGAGCAGAAGATCAATGATTATGTCGGCAGCCGGAAATTTTTTGCCAACAAGGTGTTCCAGCAGGAATTTACCACGAACAACATTATGGGCGTATACTTCCCGTATATGCTCGTGGATATGAAGGGACACGCGTCCTTCGACGGAGAGGGCGAGATCGAGACCGGCTCCTATCAGCGCGGAAGCGACAAGGATAAGGAGACGATATTCAAGGTTGACCGCTATCACGTACACCGTGAGTGTGACGTCGTGATCGACGATCTGGCTGTGGAGTCGAGCGCGCGGCGTGCCGGGAAGGCAAAAGGCGAGACGAATAACATCATCAACGCGATCCTTCCTTTTGACACGGAAAACTGTGTCAAATACGACGCGAATTATTTAAAAGGCTTCACTTCCGAAAAGCGCGATGTGAACAAAAGAGACCTGCAGGGGATCGTGGACAGCCAGGAGCACGAGGCGATCAAGTTTTCCTTAAACGACAGCGTCAGCAAATACGACCGTGGTGTTCATTGGGATACGATGGATGTAAAGAAGGAAGGCGAAAAGTGGATCTCCGCTTATCTGCCGGTATGGCTCTACAGCTACATCGAGA
>JAFSYD010000237.1 GCA_017443685.1 Lachnospiraceae bacterium
AGCCAGCGAAAGGTGGATCTCCAATACCTGCCCGATGTTCATTCGGGACGGAACGCCGAGCGGGTTTAACACGATGTCCAGCGGACGGCCGTTCGGCAGATACGGCATATCCTCTACCGGCAGTACACGGGAAACAACACCCTTGTTGCCGTGGCGGCCCGCCATCTTGTCGCCGACCGAGATCTTACGTTTTTGCGCTACATAGATACGTACCGACTTATTCACACCCGGAGACAGCTCATCGCCCGCCTCTCTCGTAAAGATCTTCGCGTCTACGACGATACCGTATTCGCCGTGCGGCATCTTAAGCGATGTATCACGCACCTCGCGCGCCTTCTCTCCGAAGATCGCGCGCAGCAGCCTCTCCTCCGCGGTCAGCTCTGTCTCACCCTTCGGCGTAACCTTGCCGACCAGGATATCTCCCGCACGAACCTCCGCACCGATGCGGATAACGCCGGTCTCATCCAGATCCTTTAACGCATCCTCGCCGACGCCCGGAACATCTCTCGTAATCTCTTCCGGTCCGAGCTTCGTATCCCGCGCCTCTACTTCGTACTCCTCCATATGGATCGAAGTATATACGTCATCCTGTACGAGGCGCTCCGAAAGCAGAACCGCATCCTCGTAATTATAGCCTTCCCATGTCATGAAGCCGATCAGCGGATTCTTGCCGAGGGCAAGCTCGCCGTTCGAAGTCGACGGACCGTCCGCAATGATCTCACCTTCCAGAACCTCGTCGCCCTTAAATACGACCGGCCTCTGGTTATAGCAGTTCGACTGGTTGCTTCGCGCGAACTTGGAAAGCGGATACTCATCCCGCTCACCGCTTTTCGTGCGGATCACAATGCGCTTCGACTCGGAGATCTCAACCGTTCCGGCACGCTTTGCCAGAATCGTGATACCCGCGTCGATCGCTGTCTTACCCTCCATGCTCGTACCGACAACCGGCGCTTCCGTCGTAAGAAGCGGTACCGCCTGCCGCTGCATGTTCGAGCCCATCAGCGCGCGGTTCGCGTCGTCGTTCTGCAAAAACGGGATCAGCGCCGTCGCCACCGAAAATACCATTTTCGGCGATACGTCCATGTATTCAAACATCGAACGCTCATACTCCTGCGTCTCTTCGCGGTAACGGCCGGAAACGTATCTTCTGACAAAATGCCCCTCCGCATCCAGACGCTCATTCGCCTGTGCTACGTGGTAATTATCTTCCTCGTCCGCGGTCATGTAGACAACCTCGTTCGTAACGACCGGATTTTCCTTGTCCGTACGGTCAATCTTACGGTACGGTGCCTCGATAAATCCGTATTCATTGATCCGCGCATAGCTTGCCAGCGAGTTGATCAGGCCGATGTTCGGACCTTCCGGTGTCTCGATCGGGCACATCCGTCCATAATGCGAATAGTGTACGTCCCGAACCTCAAATCCCGCACGGTCTCTTGACAGACCGCCCGGTCCCAAGGCGGAAAGACGTCTTTTATGCGTAAGCTCTCCCAGCGGATTGTTCTGATCCATGAACTGCGACAGCTGCGAGGATCCGAAGAACTCCTTGACCGCCGCCGTCACCGGCTTGATGTTAATAAGGCTCTGCGGGGACAACCCTTCCAGATCCTGCGTTCCCATACGCTCCACAACCACGCGCTGCAAACGTGACAGACCGATGCGATACTGGTTCTGCAAAAGCTCACCGACCGCACGGATACGACGGTTGCCCAAATGGTCGATATCATCATCATGGCCGATCCCCCACTCCACATGCATATGGTAGTTGATTGATGCGAAAATATCATCCCGCGTGATATACTTCGGCACAAGGTCGACCATATCCCGGCGGATTGCTTCCTCGATATCCTCCTTCGTCTGGTTCTCATCCAGAATCTGCTTTAACGCCGGATAATATACCAGCTCGTGTATGCCAAGCTCCTCCGGATCGATATCAACAAACGAGCGGATGTCCACCATCATATTGGAAAGGACTTTAACATTGCGCGTCTCTGTCTGGATCCAAACGTAGGGGATCGCCGCATTCTGAATCTGATCCGCGAGCGCACGGCTCACCTTTGCTCCCTTTTCCGCGATGATCTCACCCGTCTCCATATCCACAACATCTTCGGCTAAAATGTGATGGTGGATACGGTTGCGCAGCGCCAGCTTTTTATTGAACTTATACCGTCCGACCTTCGCAAGATCATACCTGCGCGGATCGAAAAACATCGCATGGATCATGCTTTCCGCACTCTCCACGGTCAGCGGCTCTCCCGGACGGATCTTCTTATATAATTCCAGCAAACCCTTCTCGTAGCTGCCCTTGCCGTCCGCATCCGTGATCGACGGATCCTTGGTAAACGACGCCAGGATCTTCGGCTCCTCGCCGAACAGATCCAAAATCTCCTGATTCGTCCCCACGCCGAGCGCACGGATCAAAACCGTGATCGGAACCTTTCGTGTACGATCCACACGCACGAAAAAGACGTCGTTCGAGTCCGTCTCATACTCTAACCACGCTCCGCGGTTCGGGATAACCGTGCACGAAAACAGCTGCTTTCCGAGCTTGTCATGATCGATCGCATAATAGATGCCGGGCGAACGTACCAGCTGGCTTACGATAACACGCTCCGCGCCATTGATAACAAACGTTCCGGTCTCGGTCATCAACGGAAGATCTCCCATAAAGATCTCGAGCTCGTTGATCTCGTCCGTTTCTTTATTATATAGCCGTACTTTCACCTTCAAGGGGGCCGCGTAGGTCGCATCCCGCTCCTTACACTGCTCGATCGTGTATTTGACATCGTCTTTGCACAATCTGAAATCCACAAATTCCAGGCTTAAATGTCCGCTGTAATCCGTGATCGGCGAAATATCGTTAAACGCCTCACGCAGTCCATCCGTCAGAAACCACTGGTACGACCGTTTCTGCACTTCGATGAAGTTAGGCATCTCCAATACTTCTTTTTGCCGGGAATAACTCATGCGGATACCTTTGCCCGCTTTGACAGGACGCATTCTGTTCTTTTCCATTGACGTTCCACCTCTCGAAAGGAATAAAAGATTAACCGGTCACAAATGCGATAAGTTAAAGGGCATAATAACCCCTTAGTCCAAAAGTGCAACGTATAGTATATAATAAGTCTGCCTGGATTGTCAAGAAAATTTTCAGAAAGATTTAACTTTTTGAGATTTTATTGTTTTCTGATGACGGGAATAAAATATCCCGAAGGCCTTCCGTCTGCCGGATTGCCTTCGGGATCTCATTGCTTCTTTTATGCCGGATTACTTCAGCGTTACCTTTGCGCCTTCGCCCTCGAGCTTCGTCTTTAAGTCTTCCGCCGTTGCCTTGTCCGCTGCTTCCTTTACGATCTTCGGAGCGGAATCTACCAGTTCCTTTGCTTCCTTTAAGCCAAGGCCGGTTGCCTCGCGTACTACCTTGATGACCTTTACCTTGTTCGGGCCTACTTCGGTCAGCTCTACGTCGAACTCGTCCTTTTCCTCTGCTGCTGCCGCTTCGCCGCCTGCTGCCGCTACAACTACGCCTGCTGCTGCGGATACGCCGAACTCTTCCTCGCATGCCTTTACAAGCTCGTTCAGCTCTAATACGCTTAACTCCTTGATCGCTTCAATGAATTCTTCTGTTGTAAGCTTTGCCATTTTTATGACCTCCTATTATTTTGGGTTTCCTCCGTCCGGATACTACCTGTATCTTCCACGACGGAACCAACGCGCCGACAAGCTAATCCCTAACTCCAACTACGATTTTTCGGAAAATCTTTCCTTGCGGAAAAATTTTAAAAAATCGAGTTTCCGTAAGGGCTGGATCTTGTCTCTGCTAAAAGCGGTTCCAAATTGTCGTGTAACATACAGGTAGCATCCGGACTTACTTTGCCGTTTCTAAATGCTTTTAGTTTTCTCTTGCGCCTCTGTCACAAGAATGTTCTGTTCACTAAACTCGACCTGCGACTTCATCCTGATCTCGTTAATCTCACAGAACGGCTTCGCAATGGGCTCAATCTTCGCTTTCGCTCGATTTCTCCTCGTTGCTTTCAGCCTCTGCAGGCGCTTCCTCTGCCGGGGCTGCTTCTTCTGCTTTCGGTGCCGCTTCTGCCGCTGCTTCGCCACCGCCCTGCTCCGCGATCTGATTCAATACGCGTGCGAGGTTCGTGATCGGCGACTGCAGGCTTCCAAGCAGCTTCGACAGCAGTTCCTCTCTCGACGGTACCGCTGCGATCGCCTTCATTCCGGCTGCGTCATAGAAGGTTCCTTCTACCACGCCTGCCTTGATCTCCAGCTTCGGCGCCTTCTTAGAGAACTTGTCGATGATGCGTGCCGGTGCGGTCGCGTCATCTTTGGAAATCGCAATTGCGCTCGGTCCTTCGAGAGCGTCCTTTAAGCTTTCAAACTCTGTATCTTTGAAAGCAAAGTTCATCATGGTGTTCTTATAAACCTTATAGATCACACCCGCTTCCCGCAGTTCCTTACGCAGCTGTGTGTCTTCCGTAACCGTAAGTCCGCGGTAGTCTACCAGCACAACTGACTGCGCGTCTTTAATGCTGTCCGAGATTTCCTGGATGATCGGTTGCTTTAACTCAATCTTTGCCACGTTTTCTTCCTCCTGTTTTCATATTTTCGGGAAAAATAAATCCCTCTTCATCCGCAGACAAAGAGGGAATACACTTCTTTTCGATCCGGTTCAAACCGATCCTTTAAAAAGCATCCTCGGCAGGTTGCATCGCGTTATGCGGAAACTCCGCACCTGCTGTCTACGGAAAAATTCGATAGTTATATTAGCAAGTCTCCGGCAAAATGTCAATACGATTTCTGTCGGTATTCACAAATGCTTTACGCTTCTGCTGCCTTAAGGGTATTCACACGCACACCCGGTCCCATAGTCGGAGCTACGGTAATGCTCTTGATATACTGTCCCTTCAGACTTGCCGGCTTCGCTTTATTGATCGCACCCATCAGGGCCGTAAAGTTATCCATCAGATCTTCTTCGCTGAAGGATGCCTTGCCGATCGGTACATGAACGATGTTCGCCTTGTCCAGACGATACTCGATCTTACCTGCCTTGATATCCTCGATCGCCTTCGTTACATCCATCGTAACCGTTCCGGCTTTCGGGTTCGGCATCAGGCCCTTCGGTCCAAGTACCCGTCCGAGACGTCCGACTACCGCCATCATATCCGGTGTCGCAACAACAACATCAAAATCCAGCCAGCCATCGTTCTGAATCTTCGGGATCAGCTCCTCTGCTCCTACGAAGTCAGCGCCTGCAGCCTGTGCCTCATCCGCCTTCGGTCCCTTCGCGAATACGAGCACGCGAACCGTCTTACCTGTTCCGTGCGGCAGTACTACCGCGCCGCGGATCTGCTGCTCCGCATGTCTGCCGTCGCAGCCGGTACGGATATGCACTTCGATCGTCTCGTCAAATTTTGCCTTGGCGTTCTTTTTTACCTGAGCGATCGCTTCCGCGGTGTCAAGCTGCTTGGTCTTGTCATACGCCTTGACCAGTTCCTGGTACTTCTTTCCTCGTTTCATTTTCTTCCTCCTTGTGGTTCTGACGGCCTTTTGGTCTCCCACTGGTGATATATATTTACGCTTCCATCAGACGATATATCTATTGCCGGACACGCTTCCGCTCGGGTCCTCACGTAACGGATACTAAACTCGCGCTTCGCTGTCGCTTGCGTTCGTTCAGTACCGACGCTGCGACACGATCCGTCAATAGATATATCGTCTGATGTCCGCTCACAAACCATATTCTCCTTGTTCACAGGTTTTGCTTTTTTGGGATCAGTCTACTACTGTTACTCCCATGCTGCGCGCGGTTCCTGCGATCATCGAAACTGCTGCTTCTACGGACGCCGCGTTCAGATCCTTCATCTTCGTCTCAGCGATCTCCTGCAGCTGTGCCTTCGTGATCTTAGCTACCTTGGTACGGTTCGGCTCACCGGATCCTTTCTGGATCTTGCACGCCTTCTTGATCAGAACCGCTGCCGGCGGCGTCTTCGTAATAAACGTAAAGCTTCTGTCCGCATATACCGTGATAACGGTCGGGATGATCGTGTCTCCCATCTCCGCCGTCCTCGCATTGAACTGCTTGGTAAACTCTACGATATTAACGCCGTGCTGACCTAACGCCGGACCAACAGGCGGTGCCGGTGTTGCCTTGCCGGCAGGAATCTGTAATTTGATATAACCTTCGATTTTCTTAGCCATTGTTTTACTCCTCTATTCGCATATGTTTTTATCTGCCTTACACTGTCGGTTGCCAGTGCTGTCAGCAACTCACTTACGTTCGTTGGACAGTACTTGGCTCCTTCTATTTATATTTCTGCACTTCCGCAAAACTGATCTCTACCGGCGTATCACGCCCGAACAGCTCGACATTGATCGTAACGGTCTGCTTGCTCAGATTCATCGCCTGGATCTTGCCGACCGTATCCTTCCACGCACCCGCTACAACCGAAACCACATCACCTTCCTCGAAGTCGACCTCGATCTTCGCCTCCGACTTGATCCCGAGCGTGCGCATCTCCGCCTCCGACAGCGGCACGGGCTTGCTTCCCGGCCCGACGAACCCGGTCACCCCGCGCGTATTGCGGACAATGTACCACGTCTCGTCATTCATCACCATATTGATGAGCACATAACCCGGAAACATTTTTTTGGATTTCAGCTCTCTCTTCGCGCCTACCTTAGAATCCTTCGTCTCCCACACGTCATGCATCGGAACACGAACCTCGATGATCTGATCTTCTAAGTGGCGGTTGGCAACCGTCTTGTCGATGTTCGCTTTTACCTTTTTCTCATAACCCGAATAGGTATGAGCTACATACCACTGAGCTTCTGCCATAAAAGCCTCCTATAACGCAACAAGCCGATCCACGCCATACTGAATGATCATGTCGAAAAACACGATCAGGAGCGCGACAAAGACCGACACCACGATCGTCGCAACGGACTGCCGCGAAATTGTCCGCCCATCCGGCCAGACGATCTTCCCGAACTCCGCCTTCAGATCATCCCACCAGTCGCGTACGTCTTTTTTCTTACTGCTATCAGCCATTGTCACACCTCTTTACTTCGTCTCTTTATGCATCGTGTGCTTTTTGCAGACACGGCAGTATTTCTTCGTCTCCATACGATCCGGATGAAGCTTCTTCTCCTTCGTCATATTGTAATTCCTCTGCTGGCACTCCGTGCATGCCAATGTAATCCTTGTACGCACCGTCTTCACCTCCGTACACAAAAAAAGGGGCTTTACCCCGAAGTTTTATCGCTTGTCTAATTTAACACGGATATTCGCGTCTGTCAACGAAAATTTTAAAAAATTTGCAACATTTTTTTGGGTATTTTCCGTAGTTTTCGGCTTTTTTCTATATATAGGAAAAAAACCCAAAAAAAACATCTATCTTGTAGATGACAAATGTTCCCATTTATGGTAGTATGTAATTGAATAAATGGATTTTTATACCCTGACGCCTTATTTTCGACTTCCGGGGAACGTTAAAAGGATATTTCGTTTTCCACCTACCGTTTATTATATCGGTAGCACAGATGATTACTTTAGAGCTAAGTCGAATTTTTTAACAAAATTTTAACAGATTTTTAACAAGGCGTATTTCAAGGAAGAAAGGAGGGGTGTCTGATGCCGATCATTCAAAATGCGGATGTTTATAATTATTATCTGTCCACGTATGCTCCCACAGCCGGAACAAGCATATTTGATTCGCATAAGAATAGCGAATTAAAAGATGTTTATTCGCGCATCGTTAAAGCGTCACAGGATTCACCTCTGTATAA
>JAFSYD010000020.1 GCA_017443685.1 Lachnospiraceae bacterium
TCTGCTCCAGCATCTGTCTCTCCTCCTTATGTTCCCGGCCGGATAGCGGCACCGAATATCACAATCCTTTTTATCTTATCAAAAAATTCTGTTTTATACAATGAATGAATATGATAAAATGGAAAAGATCAACGAAAAGGAGCCACCTTTATGATAAAAAAACAAAAAGCAGGCGACTTGCCCGCTGCCGGTCAGTATGCCGACTATATGCGCACCTGGCTGATGATGAAGATTTCCGCCCAGAATGCGCCGACTGTCTTCGGCAAGCGGCGGCTTACGAGAGAATGGGAAAAATACGCGGCAGAGTTCGGGCTTACCGGATACGCCGACGCTTCCGATGAAGAAAAAGAAAAACGGATGTCGGATTGGGATGGCTTTTTACAGGACTATTGCCATCTCTGCTTAACCGACCGCACCTACGGCTCCACCCTGTTCGGAATCGTTCCGATGAAGGCGGATACAATTAACGAAAAGCTGCTCAATGAATTGAATACCATAACGGAACTGTTCCCGGAACGACTGGGCCTTAAGAACTTGTTCGCACCGCTCCATGAAGCGGCGGCACGAGTTTACGCGGCACTGTAATCACTTTCATCCTGATATTATCCGTGCGTTTCCAGACAGAGCTCCGTTTCCTCGAACACGAACGCAACAATGCAATACTCCGTGCGTCATTCCATTCTATTTATACCCGATCGGTCCGTACTTTTCATTCATATTCCGCCACTGCCAGGAGAAAACAAGAAATACCACGATGATCTCCGCCAGAGCCGCCCACGGATTGACGAACAAAAGCCCCAGCATTGCCGCCGCGCCCATGGCAAAAAAGATCAACAGCTTTCCGCCGACCTCGGCGAACTTTTTCTCATTGCGCATCGTCCGGTTGTCGCCTCTCGTCTTCAGATACGGCGGCCGCTTCTTAATGATCAGCATATGTACTCCCGCGCAAAAACTCATCGCGAATGCCAGGATCGGTATCCACGTCAATTCCAAAATCTCACTCAATGACATATCCAACATATCATAATCTCCCCGCGAAACAGTCCGTTTCGTTCACAAAAGACGCCATCCGACCGGTTGCATTGCCAAATATGCGGCATTTCCTGCGAACATAATACCGCATTCCCGGTTCATTGTCACAAAAAAAACGTCCGGCGGCATTGTACCACCGAACGTTATTATAATTGAAACTATCCCATCCCGCAACCGTTTTCCTTCGGGAAAGTCTTAAAGCGAAGTCCGTTTTGAAAGAATTATTTCTTCGTAACGTACTTCCGGATATCCAGCGAAATAGCGATGAAGATAATGATACCGATCGCGATCCACTGTGCATTCGCGTCTACACCTAAGAACTGCAGCGCAGCCTTCATCAACTCGAATACGGCAACACCGATGATAGCCGAAGATACCTTACCACGACCACCGGTAACGGATACACCACCGATCGTACAAGCCGCGATCGCTTCCATTTCGTAACCAAGTCCCAGGTTAACCGATGCACCACCGGCACGGGCACCCATCATAAATCCTGCAAGACCATACATTGCAGCCGCCTTAGCGTAAATGATAACGAAGGTCATCTTAACCGGAACACCGGCAACTTCTGCTGCCTGCGGATTGCCGCCGATCGCATACATGTACTTGCCGTGACGGGTCATATTGAAGATGAACCATGTGATCACAGCCACGATGACAGCGATCCAGATCTGATAATTGACAAACAGGAAACGTCCCGTTGATACTGCCGTGTAGTAATCTACATAACCACCGAGCGGGGTTGCCTTTGTGTAGATTAAGTTCGAGCCGTATACGATCTCCATCATAGCCAGTGTTGCGATGAACGGAGGTACGGAAAGGTATGCGATAAAGAAACCGCTGATAGCTCCGCAGCAAGCGCAGATGAGCATTACGACGATCAGCGCCAGGAACAGATTCATCGGAGGTTTATCCTTATAGAACTTGTTCGCATAGTCAATCTTCTGTAACAGCGTACCGGAAATGCAGGCACCAAGACCGATGATACGACCTGCGGACAGATCGCAGCCTGCGGTGATAACGCAGCCCGCGATACCGAGAGCGATAACCAGACGGGCACTCATATTCAGTAAAATGTTGTTGGCATTAACCAGCGTTAAGAAGTTACGATGCGTCAACCCGGTATAGATAACCAGGATGAACATAATCATGATAACGCCGTAATTGATCAGGAAATCCTGAACCTTTTTCGTTGATGTCTTTTCCATTATTCTCCTCCCTTACTCAAACATTGTCGCATAGTGCATTACCTTCTCCTGCGTCATATCCGCCTGATCGGTAATCTCACCGGTCAGCTTACCGGCACACATTACGCATACACGGTCGGACATTCCGAGAAGCTCTGCCATTTCCGACGAGATCATGATGATCGCCTTCCCCTGTGCAGCCAGATCTTCCATGATCTCATAAATCTCATGCTTTGCACCGACGTCGATACCTCGTGTCGGCTCATCCATGATCAGCACGTCCGGATCGTTAGCAAGCCAGCGGGCAATGATAACCTTCTGCTGGTTACCACCGGAAAGATTCGCGATATGCTCGTTCATATTCGGCGTCTTGATCGAAAGCTTGTCAATGCTGTCATCCACGATCTTATTGATCGCCGGATGGTTAAGGACGAAACCGCCCTGTAAGTACTTGTTGTAAATGGAGATACCGACATTATCCTTAATGGAAAGGCAACCGAAAATACCGTTACCACGTCTGTCCTCGGTGATCATTCCGATACCTGCGTTGATCGCATCGATCGGATGCTTGATATCCTTCTTCTCCCCGTGGATGTAGATCTCACCTTCTTCGATATGACGGTATCCGAAGATCGCCTCCATCAGCTCGCTTCGCTGTGCGCCTACCAGACCGCCAAAGCCGAGAATCTCGCCCTTTCTGACCTGGAATGCACAATCGCGGAAGGACTTCGGATTGATCGAAGTAACACCCTTGACCTCTAATACTACCTCATCACTTACGACGTGGCGCTTCGGCGGATATACATCCGTCAGCTCACGGCCTACCATCTTGGTGATGATGTCATCGATTGTCAGCTCTGCCGCCGGCCATGTGCCGACATAGGTACCGTCACGCATGATCGTAACGTCATCGGCGATCCGCTTGATCTCATCCATCTTATGCGAAATGTAGATCATCGCAACGCCCTTATCCCGCAGATCGTTCATAATACGGAACAATGTCTCTACTTCGTTATCCGACAGCGAAGACGTCGGCTCGTCTAAGATCACGACCCTCGCTTCCTGGGATACTGCCTTTGCGATCTCGACCGACTGCA
>JAFSYD010000238.1 GCA_017443685.1 Lachnospiraceae bacterium
ATCGGCTACTACTGTTTCAGGGAGTATAAATTCGACCGGCAGTGGCGGAAGCTCCATAAGTACGCGAAGGAGAAGAATGTCAAGATCATCGGCGATCTGCCGCTTTACGTATCCATGGACAGCGCGGATGCATGGGCGCACGCAGAAGTATTTGCGATGGATAAGGACTTAAAGCCTTCGATGGTCACGGGCTGCCCGCCGGATGCGTTTTCTCCGACCGGACAGCTGTGGGGCAATCCGGCGTATGACTGGGAGGCGCTCGAAAAGGACGGCTTCGCCTGGTGGGTGGAGAGGATCCGCCGCAACTATGAATGGTACGATGTGATCCGGCTTGACCATTTCCACGGGTTCTGCGAGTATTACGGGATCCCTTACGGCGACGAGACGGCGGAGAACGGCAAGAGCTATCCGGGGCCGGGAATGAAGCTGTTTGATGCGTTAAAAAAGGAGCTGGGCGAGCTTCATATGATCGCGGAGGATCTCGGCAACAACACGCCGGAGAACGCGAAGCTGTTGGAGGATTCCGGCTTCCCGGGGATGAAGGTCTTGCAGTATGGGTTTACGAGCTGGGATTCCATCTATCTGAACCACCGGCATACGGCCAACAGCGTTGTCTACACCGGTACGCATGACAACATCCCGACACGGGCGTGGGTGGAAGAGATCAGCGACGGAGAGCGGGATTTCACCCGACGGTATTTAAATTCCATGCACTCCGATTACGGCGCGCTGGTGTGGGATATCATCCGCGAGGCGTTCCGGTCGGTGGCGGATCTGTGCATCATACCGCTGACGGATTATCTGTGCAGAGGGAAAGAGGCACGCTTCAATACGCCGGGTACCGGTGACGGGAACTGGCAGTGGAGGCTTTTGCCGAATACGCTGTCCGATGATCTGGCGAAGAGTATCCGCGGCTTAACCGAGGTATATAGCCGGATTCCGAAGGAAAAGGAAGAATAGTTGTAACTATTCAGCAGCGCGAAGCATTTACTGCTGAGCGGCTGCCCGGTAATGTATATCCACCGGGCGAGGCATCAATTTTCAATGGCGCAAGCCTTGATGCCTCGCGTATCTGTTCAGCCTGCTGAACAGATACGAATAGTTTATCCCAGGGCCTCGTCCAGATGTTCTTTCATTTCCAGGCACATCTTAAGGACCTTTTCGGTGTCACGCTGCATCGTATCCGTATCGCCGTCGTTGCCGGCGGCCTCCAGGCGTGCAGCGGCTTCTGCGATCGTTTCCGCGCCGACGGCACGGGACATGGACTTTAAGGAATGCACATATATGGTATAGTTCTCACGGTCGTCTTGTAAAAGGGCGGCCGTGATCTTTTCGATGCGGTCATCGAGACTGTCCGTATAATCTCGCAGGGCGTCCAGATAGACCTCCGCATCTCCGCAGTAAGTAAGCCCGCTTTCACAGTCTAAGGCAGGGATGGAATAAAGCGCGGACGGCAATTCATCCGACAGGACTTCCGGTCGATCCTGCTTCGTATCCGTATCTTTTCGGATCTTTTCCGGCGGCAGATATTGTAAAATGACACGTTCCATCTCCGAGATGACGACGGGCTTGGTTAAGTAGTCGTCAAAGCCGGCGGCAAGCATTTTCTCGCGGTCACCTGCGATCGCGCTCGCGGTCAGCGAGATGATCGGCGTGTGCGCGGTCTTCTGCGGGTAGGTATCACGAAGCTTAAGCATCGTTTCGATGCCGTCGAGCCGCGGCATCCGGTAATCGAGGAAAATGATGTCGTAGCTGTTCTCACCGAAGACGCGGATGCATTCCTCGCCGCTTGCGGCGGTGTCGATCGTGATGCCGGTTCGCTTCAGAAGACCGGTGAGCACCTTTAAGTTCATCGGCGTATCATCGACGATGAGCATACGCGCATCGGGCGCGGTAAAGGTCGTTGTGCTACGCTTCTTATGATCCGCGGGGGCAAGCCCCGTCACGTCAAAGGTGTCGATGCGTGTATCGTCCACCACCGTCTGCTCTAAGGTGAAATAGAACTTCGAGCCCTCCCCG
>JAFSYD010000239.1 GCA_017443685.1 Lachnospiraceae bacterium
ATGTCCATCCCCAGCTTCGTCATAGTCACAAGTGTGGAAATATCCGCATTCGGATACATATTATGCATCTTGGCCATATTGGAAAGCGCTTTCGAGTCGATCGGCAGCTGCTCGGACATCATCGCATTGACCATCGACAGGCTGTCCTCCGTCACAGGAAGCCCCGCAGCATCCAATGCCGTAAGAAGCGTCGGATTGTTCATCGTCCCCATGGACACGGGACGGATATTGACGGTTCCCCCGTCATTGGACTTCACCTCGAAAAAGACAGACTCCCCCTCGATCAGGTTCACATCCCCCGCCAGCCTGGCATTGATCGCCTGTCCGTTGCTTAAGGAAAGGCGCACCTCGCTGCCCTTCATGCCGGTGACCGTCCCCTCAAAGAGCTGTCCGGCGGAGAGCTTGTTCATCGTATCCGCCACCTGGCTTACGCCCTTCGTGCCGCCTGCGATCCGGCTGCCGGCGTTAAGCGAGTTATTGTATTGTCCGATCAGATCGGAAATCTGCATATGGTCTCCTCCTGAAATCCGTCTTCCGGCATGATCACGGCAGATCCTCCGGCTTTAAAAAGGACATCCGGTGGATCGGGCTTGCCCCCTGCTTCTTAATCGCGGCATAATGCTCCGCGGTACCGTAGCCTTTGTGCTTCGCGAAGCCATAGCCCGGAAAAGTACTGTCATATTCCGCCATCATCCGGTCCCTCGTGACCTTTGCCAGAATGCTGGCTGCCCCGATGGAAACGCTCTTCGCATCGCCCTTTACGATCCCAACCTGCTGCATCGCAACATCGGGAATATGCACCGCATCTACCAGAAGCATATCCGGGGTCACGGAAAGCCCGCCGATCGCCCGCCGCATCGCCTCATAGGTCGCCTGTAAAATGTTCAGCGCATCGATCTCCTCCGCGGTCGCGATCCCCACGGCACAGCTCAACGCTTTTTCCCGGATCACATCGTAAAGCTCCTCGCGCTTCTTTGCCGAAAGCTTCTTGGAATCATTGATATATAGAATATCGACATCTTTCGGAAAAATAACAGCCCCGGCAACCACCGGGCCGGCCAGCGGTCCCCTGCCCGCCTCATCCACACCGCAGACAAACTCGTAATCCGAGTACTTTTTTTCGAAATACTTCAGCTCCTCGATCCGGATACGCTCTGCTTCCAAAGCTTTGATCCGTTTTTCGGCAGAGGCGACAAGCTTTTGCACGCCGGCACGCTCATCACTTGCATATGCGGCGACAAAGGCAGTCAATTCATCATCCGCACATCTATTTAATTTTAATTTAATATCTCCGATTTTATCCATTCTTACACACCTTTTTACCGTACATAGGCTCTTGCCTGTTCGTCGGTCAGATGGAATCGGGCGACAATGCGGGAAATGATGTCTTCGTCTGACAGATTCATTTCATCACGGTAAATATCGACAGCACCGGAAATCCCCTCAGCAATTCCTTCCTGGCGTCCTTGCTCTATCAAATCATCTGACCGCATATAAAGATCCATTTCTGCTGTCATATACATTCGCCTCCATTCATCATTATGCCGTTCCTTCTCAATGATACTATCCAAATTCTTAACAAATGCTGTTTGCTTTGCTTCACCCTTATGCAGCTTCCCTGCTAAGTATCTTAGGAACTCCCGCAATTCTTCCGAAACCGTTTCATCCGGCGTTCCATTTGCGTTTAGAAATACTTTCCACGTCCCATCACCCACTCCCTGTTCCAATCCACAATATGGTCGACCTTCCTTCCCAGGATGACCTCAACCAACTTCTTACAAAGAGCCTCATAACGTGTGAACACCTTACAGAACATAAAGTTATCCGCAAGCGTCAGATCCTCATACTTTTTAAACTCCACCCCGTAATCTCCTTTCGTTATAAGTCGTTTGTTTTTCCGTTACAAGGGAAAATTCGCCTGCAGATAAGATGATCGGTATAACGTAAACAAGCTCTCCTGACAACATACAGGCAAAGCCGCTATCCGCAAGTGACAGACAGAAATTGTCCGAATTAAAGACCCAAAATAGATAGCTTGATTATAGAAAAAATTAACCGGGCTGTCCATAGACGCCCGGCGGATTTAACAAATTATTACGATAATGTATCATTTATTACAACGTTTGTAAAGAAGTTCCCTCGTCGTTACTTATCCCCCAGCAGCGTAAACTTATTGAACGGGAAGATGCGAACGAATGCCTTGCCGATGATGATCTTCCGGTCGACGTTTGCGACGCCCTCGAAGCGGCTGTCCGAGGAGTTGTTGCGGTTGTCGCCCAATACGAAATACTCGTTCTCCCCGAGGGTAACCGTCTCAGCCGCGCGGCCGGGATCAAGGATCGTCTCCCTGCCGTAATCCTCTTCGAGGAGCTCATCGTTAATGTAGATATTACCGTCGTAGTCGATCCGCACGCTCTCACCCGGAAGTCCAATGATGCGCTTGATATAATATGTATCCTCCGCGTACTGGTACGGGAAAATGATGATATCGAACCGCTCCGGATCATGGAAACGGTAGCTTAGCTTATCAACGATCAGGTTATCCCCGTCCGAAAGGGTGCTCTCCATCGAGGAGCCCGACACCCGCGTCCGCTGCCCGACAAAATGCACGATGCAGAAGGTCAGCACAAGGATCACGCCCACGTACATCAGCATCGACATCAGATCCTTTGACGTAAACTTCTCATCCTCCTTGTCACCGACCGCAACCTCGATCACACGGACGTCCTCTTCTTCCTCTTTTGCAGCGTCCTGATCCACTTCCTCGTCTTGTGCGATCTGTACAGCCGTTTCTTCCAAAATCTTATCTTCGACTTCCATCGTATCCACCTCAAAAGGATCCACCTTTAAATCTGTTTCGTCGAGCGGAATGCTCTGTGCCTCTTCCTTTTTGGCACGTTCCACCATCATCCGTTCCCGATGAGCGGCAAGTTCTTCTTCGTCCTCATCGTCCTTCGGATGCAGCTCGTCCATATTTTTTTGCAGGATCGTATCCAGCACGTCGTCCAGCGCCATCTCGTCTTTTTTCTCACTCATCTTATGCCTGCTCCTCTACCCGCAAGATCAATATCTGCCGATTACCCCCTCACACTTCGCTTTCGCGGACAGTACATGGCTCCAAACTGATCCGTCCGAGCTTCCCGTGCCGGAAATCATCCAGGATCACGCCCGCCGCTTTGTCATAGTCGGCTATTCCGCCGGCCTTTATACAGCCGCGCTTTTCGGCTACGGCAGCAAGCATCGGCTCACCCTCACATTCCCCGATCCCGTACGCGGATGGGATCGCTGATGGATACAGCCGGTTTAAAATAACGGCCAGTTCCGTCACCAGATCGGTCACTTCAAAAATATCGTCCTTGATCGCACCGACACACGCCAGATGCAGCCCGACCGTTTCGTCCTCGAACTTCGGCCAAAGCACACCGGGCGTATCCAAAAGCTCCACCTGCTTATTGAGACGGATCCATTGCTTGCCCTTCGTCACCCCCGGCTTATTGCCGGTCTTCGCCGCCGCCCTTCCCGCATAAGAATTGATAAATGTGGACTTTCCACTGTTCGGGATGCCGACGACCATCGCTCGGATGGGGCGGTTTTGGATGCCGCGGCGCCGATCCCGCTCCCTTTTCGCTTCGGATGCCGCGTCGATCACCGACCGTACGGCCCGTGCCTGGGATTTGTCGCGTCCGTCCATGGCGGCAGCATAGATCCCGTTCTCACGGAAATACGCCTGCCACTCCTTTGTCACGTCATGATCCGCCAGATCGCTTTTATTCAGAAGAACGATCCGCGATCTGCCGTTCGCAAGCTTTTCAATCTCCGGGTTACGGCTCGAATAAGGAATCCTCGCGTCGCAGATCTCGATGATAAGATCGATGAGCTTCAGATCCTCCTTCATCTGCCGGAACGCCTTTGTCATATGCCCCGGATACCACTGTAACTTTTCCACTTGATCACCCGTCATGGACTGTCACGAAGCGACAGTTCCTAAAAATATTATGATGTGAGGGGCAAAAGGTGATTCACGGATTGTTCCGTGCTTCGCACTCCCACAATCCTACCCGCATTCGCAATCTCGTGTGGCATTCGCCCCACTTCTTGCTCATGTGGGAGCGGGTCATTAAGCCTTGTCCCCAC
>JAFSYD010000240.1 GCA_017443685.1 Lachnospiraceae bacterium
GAAAGCGCGGAAACGGACGGGAAAACGACTATGCTTGCCATCTCCGTGACCGACACCGGGATCGGCATCAAAAAGGAAGCGCTGCCCAACCTGTTTGACGCGTTCAAGCGTGTGGACGAGGAGAAGAACCGTCACATCGAGGGGACGGGACTGGGTCTTTCCATCGTAAAGCAGCTGGTGGAGCTGATGGGCGGAACCATTACGGTCAGCAGTATATACGGGGAAGGCTCCACGTTTAACGTTATGATAAAACAGGGCGTCTCCGACGAGACGGAGGTCGGGGTGCTCAATATCCATAATCAGCAGAGCATAACGCGCACCCAGTACGAAAGCAGCTTTACGGCGCCCGATGCCAGGGTTCTGATCGTGGACGACAACGAGATGAACCTGGAGGTGGAGAAAAAGCTTCTCTCGGCGACCAGGATGGAGATCGATGTGGCCTTAAGCGGCAAGGAAGCTTTAGAGCTTACGGTATCCTTCCGGTACGACGCGATCCTGATGGATCATCTGATGCCGGGAATGGACGGTATCGAGTGTCTGGAAAATATCCGCAACCAGACGGGCGGGCTCAACCGTGCGACGCCGGTCATCGTGCTGACCGCCAACGCCGGCAGCGACAACCGCAGTCTCTATACCCGCGCCGGCTTTGACGGATATCTGGTAAAGCCCGTATCCGGTGAGGCGCTCGAAGATATCCTGATGAAGCACATCGAAAAGCATAAGCTTCTCATCACCAGCAAGATGATGCGGATGCATGAGGATATCGACGCTACGACGGGCTATGCGAGGAAGGCGCCGGTGGTCATCACGGCCAACAGCATGTGCGACCTGCCGGATTCCATCATAAGGAAGCTGCACCTGTCCATCATCCCCTCCCTCGTATACACGGAAGACGGCGTATTCAAGGATGGGGTACAGATGGACGCCAATGAGCTGATCCGTTACATCAGTGAAGGCAAGCGGGCGTCCTCATCGCCGCCGAGCGTGAATGCCTATACGGAGTTCTTTGCGGGGATGCTTAGAAAGGCGCATCATATCATCCATATCGCGCTGACGACGAGTATGAGCAAGGATTACTCCTATGCGCTTGAGGCGGCAAAAGCCTTTGATAACGTTACCGTCATCAATTCGGAATGCTTATCCTCCTCGACGGGTATTCTGGTGCTGATCGCGTACAAGCTGGCGCAGCAGGATATGCCGGTGGAAGAGATCATCAAAGAGCTCGAATACGTAAAGCAGCGCTTACAGTGCAGCTTCATCATTAACAATACGGAATATATGGCAAGGAACGGCCTGATCAAGGCTAAGATCGACAGTCTGGCAAGGGCGATCAACCTGCATCCGGTCATCCGCTTCAAGGATGATATGAGTAAGGTCAGAAGCGTCTTCGTGGGAAGCACGAAGCGCGCCTACCGGAAATACATCAAGAATGCTTTCCCGGTGGATATCATCCCCGATTCGGAAGTGGTCTTCATCACCTATGCACACGTCCCGATGGATACGCTGCTTTGGGTGAAGGAAGAGATCAGCAAGATCGCGTATTTTGAAAATGTGATCTTCAAGCAGGCGTCGGCGGCCATCTCCTCCAACTGCGGTCCGGGCACCTTCGGCATCCTTTACTTTGTCAAATCCAACAAGACCTACAACATCGCTTCACTGGTCGGCAGCATATACGATGAGGATGACGCGGAGGAGGAAGAGACCTTTGAGGAGATCCCGTACCTGAGCAATCCCTTCGGCGAGAACGGCCTGCAGCTTGCGGAGGAAGAGCCCCCCGCGGAGCTTAAGTGGTATCAGAAGATCGACTGCATCGACGGGGACGCCGCCGTCCTTAACAGCGGTTCGGAGGAGGCCTTTAAGGCGGTGCTTAAGATCTTCTACGATTCGATCCCGGACAAGACGGCGGATATCACGTCCTGTTATGAGGCCAGGGACTGGGAGAATTACAAGATCCGCGTGCACGCCTTAAAGAGCTCGGCGAAGCTGGTCGGTGCCCTGGCCCTTTCCGGGAAGGCCCAGGCACTTGAGACGGCGGCCGGCGAGGAGAATGCCGAATACATTATGGCGAACCACGCCCCCTTTATGGCAGATTACGCGCACCTGGGCGAGCAGCTGGGCGAGGAGGTTTTCGCAAAAGAAAAAGAGGCTGCGCCGGATAAGCCGGTGGCGGATGCTTTCCTGATGGAGAGCGTCTACGAGGGGCTTGGTGAGGCCGCCGGGAACTTTGATATGGACGGCATAGAAGAGATCCTTGCGGAGCTGGATGACTACGCCGTTCCGGAGGATGAAAAAGAAAAATACGACGCTATCCGTGAAGCGGCCGCGAAGTATGACTATGCCGGCATCCTGTCAGTGCTGAACGGATAAAGCCGGCGTCCGGTCAAAAGGAAAAAGCAAAGCCGGTGCCCTCGCGGAATGGAACGGAGAAAGCGGCGTCCTTGCGGAAGGATCGCATTTTTGCGGGAAGAACATAAATGGAAACAATTATCAGGATCAATGACGCGGTAAACGGATTTGCGTGGGGGACCTTCGGCCTGTCCCTGCTTTTGGGGACGGGACTCATCTGTACCATCGTTACCGGATTCTTTCAGCTTCGATACTTTGGCTGGTGGTGGAAGGAAACCTTCGGCATAGTGAGCGGCAGGGGGCGGATCATCAACGACGCCGGCGCCCTGTCACAGTTTCGCGCGTTTTGTACCGCGCTGTGCGCTACCATCGGTACCGGGAACATCGCGGGCGTATCGACGGCGATCTGTGTCGGCGGTCCGGGCGCGGTGTTCTGGATGTGGGTGGCCGCCTTTCTCGGGATGATGGTAAAGTACTCCGAGAATGTGCTTGGGATCTATTACCGCAGGAGGAACACCGAAGGCGCGTGGTCGGGCGGCCCGATGTATTACCTGGAGGACGGCCTCGGCTCGATGAAGCATTGCAAGAGGCTCGGCCGGGTGATGGGGATACTATTCTGCGTCTTTACGGCGCTGGCGTCTTTCGGCATCGGGAACATGAGCCAGATCAATAAGATCACCTTAAACTTCGGCTCGACCTTCTTATCCCACGTGGATCTGGGGCTTCTGTTCGGCGTTCCCAAGGTCAACTGGGGCATCGGCGTGCTCCTGATGCTTGCGGTCGGCTTCATCCTGATGGGCGGCTTCCGCCGTCTGTCCGCCTTATCGGAAAAGCTCGTCCCGATAATGGTGCTCTTATATATGGCAGGATGCGTCATCATTATGCTGATGCATGTGGATGAGCTTGGCGGGGTGTTCTCGGCGATCTTTAAGTTCGCGCTGGGTCCGAAGGCAGCCGCGGGCGGCGCGGCAGGCACGGCGGTGCAGCTTGCGTTTAATACCATAAAGAACGGCTGCAAGCGGGGCGTATTCTCCAACGAAGCGGGCCTTGGCTCCTCCGTTATGGTGCACAGCAATTCGTGCGCGAGGGAGCCGGTCAAGCAGGGGCTTTGGGGGATCGCGGAGGTCTTTTTGGATACCATCGTGGTATGTACCCTGACGGCCGTTGTGGTCCTTACCTCCGGTGAGATCGACCTGTCCACGGGTGCGGTTGTCGAAGGCGTCAATGACGCGACGCTGGTGGCGCAGGCCTTCCGGGCGTCTTTAGGCAGACCCGGCGAATGGTTCGTGGTGATCATCATCGCGATGTTCGCGTTTACCACGGTGTTAGGCTGGTCCTACTACGGGGCGAAGGGGGTGGAATACCTCTTCGGTACCGCGTGGGCGAAGCTGTACCGGATGGCCTTCGTCCTTCTGATCGTCTTCGGCGCGGTGATGGAGTCCAATCTGGTTTGGGACATTTCGGATACCTTCAACGGGCTTATGATGATCCCGAATATGATCGGGCTTCTGGCACAGATCCCGCTGATCATAAAGCTGACGAAGAATTACATTGCCCGGAGGATCAAGGGAGAAAATATAGAACCGATGTTATCCTATGACTACGACATTCAAAGGGAAGCGCAGCGCGCGGTCAAAAAAGGAGCGGACTGATCGGATCGGGTGACAGCACCGGCATCCGGACGGACGCAAGAAAGTCAAATATTACTTGCGGTAATACAGGAGTAAGAAGATGAGGGAAGAAAAGCAGATCGTAATATTACTGTATCAATACAGCGTGGTGGTAAAGGGAATCGAAAAAATGCTCGCCGATATGGGCTATCACGTATCCTCCACGGTACACTTTGACGAGATCCGCCTGCTTTTGAGGGAAACGGACCTTTTTATCTGGTACCTGCCGGCGGATATCATGGACGGACGGGAAAGGCTCAATGACTTTATGATGGATTTTAATCTCCTTAAGAAAAAGAATAAGCGGATGCTGATCCTCGGCGAGAAAAAGGACCGGCCCGATCTGGCCCAGGTCATCCCGGGGATCGCGGACTATGTCTGGCTGGACCGCCCCATCGAAAATGACGTCTTAAAAAAAGCGGCAGCCGAAGTGCTTGCGGCGGACGCGGGCGCGGCCTCCGAGAAAAAGAGCATCCTGATCGTAGACGATGATCCGGCCTACGCGGGGATGGTGAGAGAGTGGATCAGGGATACGTACAAGACGAACGTTGTAACGGCCGGCATGCAGGCGATCACCTTCCTCCTTAAGAATCCGGTGGATCTGGTGCTCCTTGATTACGAGATGCCGGTGGCGGACGGGCCGCAGGTGCTCGCGATGCTGCGGCAGGACCCGGCGACAAAGGATATCCCGGTGGTCTTCCTTACCGGCGTAAGCACGAAAGAGCAGGTTTCCCGCGTGGTGGAGCTGAAGCCCGACGGCTATGTGTTGAAGTCCACGACAAGGGAGAACCTTCTGGCGTTCCTTAACAGCAAGCTCTCCGGTACCCGGGCACAGGCGTAGGATGATCTCCTGCGTTTTTTTGGGGGAAAACAGGTCTGTAATGACAAAAGGGGGTATACATTGTCACTCTTTTGTCGTATCATATATTTTAGAAGGGGGAAGCTATGAAGAAGAAATTACGTTTGCTGTGTCTTTTGATGGCGCTGCTGTTCTTCGGTACTTCACTGGCGCCGTTTGGCGTGTATGCCGAAGAGCTTTCCGTTGCGGCAAAAGACGCGAAGGGGAATCTCCTTTTAACGGGGGTCGAGATCGGAGGACTCGATGAGCCGAAGGCGGGAGTCAAATTCGACGATGTCGCCATGGTATCTTCCGCGCAGGGGATCAGCTGGAGTATTCCGGTCGTATGGGTTTCCGAGAACGGTACCCAGGTGAGCCTGGCGGCTCCGAATCAGAAATGCCTGCCGGTCTTCGTTTTCTATCTGCCGAAGGGCTACGCGGTTGCCACTAACGAAAGCGGCAAGGCGCAGATCAAGGTGCCGGCGTTCGTCAATGCGCTTTACGGTAAGGACGCGGCGACGACGGTCGTTTACGATCCGGCCATCGGCGTTGCCTTTATCACGGGAGGAGCGACCTCCTTCAATCCCTCATCTTACTGGTCGTCGAACGGCGGCTCGTCGTCCTCTTCCTCCGGCAGTTCGTCGGGCGGTTCTTTCCCGGGGGGAGGTTCCTCCGATGCGAAGACCGACGGGAAGAAGTCATCGGATCAAGCGGTTGATACGGTATCCCTGTATTGCGACAAGACAGCGTTAAAAGAATTCGACCACGAATTCCTGGAGTACCTTGTGAATCTGATCCGCAACGAGGTGGAGCCGAAGGCGGTCAGCCTGCTGCTTAAGCGGTTTCCGGCGTTTCAGACGGCTGCGTCTAAGGGAGAGCTAAGCTCCGAGATCGGACTGTACATCTATCACGGAACGGGATACTGTGACGGTGAGAAAGCGATGGAAGGCGCGCTGGCGTATGTGAGCGGCCAGTACAATAAGAATAAGGAGTATACGCTCCTTGTCGGCGTGAATACCAAGCAATTTGAGATGAAAAAGAACACGTCCACCGGCAAGCTGGAGCTGACGGAGAAGGGCAGGAACGATCTGGATAATACGCTCGTCCACGAGATGCTGCACGCGTTTATGGACGATTACCTGCGGTACGGAATGATGCAGGAAGCGTATGACGTGGTTGGCGAAGAGGCATCGTACGGATTTCCGTATTGGTTCATTGAAGGTTCCGCGACCACGGTGGACAACGTGTATCAGTTCAGGAATTACGCGCTTGTCAAAATGGCGGATCAGACGAAGCTGACCTGGAATGCCAAGGATGATGATTATACCGGACCCGTGGAGTACACGAAGGCGTCTGTTCTGGCAAGATACACGGACGGAACGCTGACAGGCGATAACAGATACGACCTGTCCTTTTCCAAGGAAGAGAAGAAAACGAACAGTGCCTATGTTGCCGGTTATCTCGCGTGTGTATATCTGGGGGCGATGGCGGCGAATCACCTTTACTATGCCGATACGGAAGAGAACGCGGACTTTCGCGTGTTCGGGGCTGATGGCCGCAGCATCAACCTGACCGCGATCACGGACGGCCTGAATTATCTTATGGAGGAAATGCACAAAGGGGCATCCCTTTCGGAAATGGTGAAATCGATCTCCAATGTTGGTTTTAACGGCAGCGAAGGACCGGAGTATAAGGATTTAGCCGACTTTCAGGCAAGCTTTATCAAGGGAGAGAATACGACAGGAGGGGAAGCTGATGTTGAAAAGACGGATGGATACTCCCTGGGCTTCGTTGTTGATTATCTGAATTACCTTGAAAATTCCGTCGAAGGCGAGAAGATCGCGAACGGCTCCATCCTTTTTGAAAACCAGGATTTCAAATCTCCGCTCGCGGCAGAGGAGCTTTCCACGGATACCTCCGTTTACCGGATCAACAAGCCGGGCAGACAGGTCTCTGACGTAGACAATGACGCGGCGTATAATAAGACGGGCGGTGGAACGACGGTACCCGGCGAAAGGAATGATGAGGGCGTGAAAGAGGATTCCTCCGTGGATGACGGTGACTGGGAGGAATATGACGAGGGCCAGTATGACGAGGAATTCGATGATGGTCAGTATGACGATGGTGAGCACAGATATATCGTTGACGACGATGGCGACGATACCGGCGATGGTGA
>JAFSYD010000241.1 GCA_017443685.1 Lachnospiraceae bacterium
CCCTCCGCCGCTGCCGTAAGGATCGATACCCGCGCAAGCTTCCATATAAAAAGCGCCTCCACCGCCGCGATGACGAGAGCGATCATACAGGCCCGGTAGCCGGGCATTTTCAGCAACGCAAGCGCCACGACCAGCCACAGGATCGGCAGCAGCGCCAGAATAAAATTCGTAACCAGCATATGTATTCCCCATCTTCAAAAAAAACCGTGATAACCGCCCTCCGTCGTCACACCCCCCGAAAGGCGCATCTGTTGCAATCCGTCTAAGTATAGCACGAAACGGGGTGGTTTTCAAATGGATTCGGCGAAGCGTTCCCCGCTGAAAACTTTTCATATTTTTTTATAAAAAACCCTAATCTTTTTTAAAAAACATCCGATATTAGTTACAGAAAACTATCTTTGTCTCCATTTTCGTACCCATGGAGAGGAGGATACGCACGTGCAAAACGGATTTTGCACAAGACACCTTATTCACTGTCACAACCAAGGAGGGAAACTATGGATATCAATTCTTTAAGCAGTGTGACTTCTTCCATCGCCACTTCCGGTGCTTACACAAGCAAGGAAACGACGAAGGCCGATCCGGAAAAAGAAACGAAAAAGACCGCGAACGACGTTGCCGCCGTTTATGAAAAGTCTTCCGATACGGCGTCCGCGAAGACGAAGAACACTTCCAAGAATGCGGGCATTGACCGCGATGCGATCATCGCAAAGATGAAATCCGATATGGAATCGCAGAAAGCGCAGCTGTTCGACATCGTTAAGAACTCGATCAGCGGACAGGGCAAATCCTTCGGAATGGCCACCGAGGACGATATGTGGAAGTTCCTCGCCGGCGGCGACTTTACCGTAGACGCCGCTACGAAGGCGCAGGCACAGGCTGATATCGCCGAGGACGGCTACTGGGGCGTCGACCAGACCTCCGACCGCATCCTTGATTTCGCTAAGGCGCTTGCGGGAAATGATCCGGACAAGGCCGAGGAATTCCTCGACGCTTTCAAGAAGGGCTTCAAGGAAGCGACAAAGACCTGGGGCAAGGATCTTCCGGACATCTCGTCAAAGACCTATGATGCCGTTGTCGAGAAGTTCGACAAATGGAAGAACGGCGAAGAATAAGCATTATTTTCACAGACGCAAAACACCGGCGGAACATTTCTTTTCCGCCGGTGTTTCATTCCTCTTTCTTCGCCTCTAAGATCGCCTCGTTCAGCGACAGCATCTTCGCGTCAAGCATCGCAACGATCCCGGAGCATTCGCGCAGATCCTTGCTGATATAATCCGGCGCATGCCCTTCGAATTTGTAGTAGATCTTATGCTCGAGGCTCGCCCAAAAATCCATCGCGATCGTCCGGATCTGAATCTCGATTTTGGTATCCACCACCTTATCCGACAGAAAGATCGGGATCGCCACGAGCATATGATAGCTCTTGTACCCGCTTTCCTTCGGATTCCTGATGTAATCCTTGACCGAGATCACCGTGATGTCGTTCTGTCTTCCGATCATATCCGCAAGCCGGTAAATATCCGACGTAAAGGAACAGACGATCCTAAGCCCCGCAATATCGTTGCAGTAGGTCACCATATTTTCGATGCTGTCCGAATACCCGTAACGCTTCAGCTTCTTAATGATACTCTCCGGACTTTTCACACGCGACTTCACATATTCGATCGGATTGTACTGATGCGTGTGCTGAAATTCGTCGTTTAAAATCTCGACCTTCGTACCGATCTCTTTTAGCGCGGAATTATATAGAAGCATCATGGAATTCCAGGTATCGATCCCCTCGTTCCTGCATTGATGCACATATTCCGTCTGATCCATTTTCACCATGATATCCCCTTGCCCTCACAGTCACCTGTGTAAAAAATCAATAATCCTCTTCCAGAATCTCAATTTCCAGATAGTCAAAATCCACCGGTTCGATAAACGCGTCCCGGTTAAACCGCGCCTTGCCGTGCTTCTTAAACGCCGCGACCGTCGCATCGAACCATTGCGGCGTACCGATATCCAACCGGTAAGCAGCCTCCTTTACCCCGTTAAAAATCTTATGTGTCCGCGTCTCATCGGAATAATCCTCGATTACGGTATCGCCCACCATCCGGGCGTCCTTCCATTCCTTGAACCAAAGCTTCATATTCTTATATTCTCTGCACCCAATCGGATGAAGCAGGCAATCGGCCTCCGCCGCCGACCGATGCCTCCCGCCGCTGCCGCAGCGCTTCATAGGACAGTATCCCTGCCGCCATCGCAACGTTCAGCGACTCCAGGCTGCTGCTTACCATCGGGATCGTCACCGCCCCATTGCAGACCGCCGCCGTCCGTTCCGATACGCCATGGGCCTCATTGCCGAGGACAAAAGCCGTCGCCCCCGCAAACGATCCCTCGACAAACGCGTACAGATCCTTTTCTCCCAGCGTCGCGGCATAGGTAATGATCCCCTGTCCGCACAGATGCCCGATCGCCTCCGGTACGTCATCCACGACCACAAAAGGCATCCTGAAAATGCTCCCCATCGTCGCCCGCACCACCTTCGGCGCGAACACATCCGTTGTATCCTTCGACAGGATGATCCCTGTCACGCCTGCTGCCTCTGCCACACGAAAGATCGTCCCGAGATTCCCCGGATCGGAAATATCCTCCAGGATAAGGAGCAAAGGAGCCTCCGTACGGACACGTCCTTTCGCCTCCGGCGAAGCGGCTTGCAAAGCTGCCTCTCCTGGCGCGCTTACTCCTGTCACATCTTCCCAGGTATATTCCGGCATCCGCACCACCGCCAGCATCCCCTGCGGGTGCCGCGTATCGGAAAGGCGGCGCATCACGTCGTCGGAAACGATCTCCGTGGGAATACTGTGAATAAAAAGGGCGGATACTTCATCCGCCCGACTCTCCGATATATATAATTCCTTAATGGCGCTTCGCGGAATATCCGATACGATCCGCTTCCCTTCGCAAACGAATGTCCGCGAATCGTATCGATCCCGCTTTTTATTAAGGAGCCTACTAACTGTCTTAATTTTGGAATTCGATTGGCTTTCTATCATTATCTTGTCGTCGTAAGGGACTTCGCAAGTTCGATCTGATACTCGTCAAGATCCTTCTGCATCGCGAGCGCCTCATCAATATCGAAATCAACAAACTCACCATGACGGTAGCCGACCACGCGGTTGCTCTTGCCTTCGCAGAGCAGGTCTACCGCACGCGCGCCCATCGTCGCCGCGTATACACGGTCCTTGCAGGTCGGGCTGCCGCCGCGCTGCATATGACCTAAGATCGTCGCCCTGGTCTCAACGCCCGTTGCTGCCTCGATCCGCTTCGCCATGGATGCGGAATGACCGATCCCCTCGGCGTTGATGATGATATGATTATTACGTCCCAGTCTCTGTCCGGCGATCAGGTGGTTCACGATCTGCTGCTCGTCATAATCGAACCGCTCGGGAAGAAGCACATCCTCCGCACCGTTCGCGATCGCGCACCATAACGCGATATAACCGGCGCCGCGCCCCATAACCTCAACGATCGAGCAGCGGTCATGCGAGGAAGACGTATCGCGGATCTTATCGATCGCTTCCATCGCGGTGTTCACAGCCGTATCAAAACCGATCGTATACTCGGTGCAGGCAATGTCCAGATCGATCGTGCCCGGCACGCCGATCGTATTGATCCCCTTCGCCGCGAGCTTCTGCGCCCCCTGGAAGGAACCGTCGCCGCCGATGACAACCAGTCCGTCGATCCCGTGCTTCTTGCAGATGTCAGCCCCCTTCTGCTGATACTCATCCTCCTTGAACTCTAAGCACCTTGCCGTCTGTAAAATGGTACCGCCCCGGGAAATGATATCCGAAACGGAGAAACGGTCCATATCTATGATCTCTTCATCCAGCAGACCGGCGTAACCGCGCTTGATCCCCTTCACCGTCTTGCCGTTATGGATCGCCCGACGGACAACCGCGCGGATCGCCGCGTTCATCCCCGGCGCGTCGCCGCCGCTTGTCAATACCCCGATGGTCTTGATCTCTTTCGCCATTGTATCGCTCCCCCTTAATCATCAAAAAAAGTGCACTATTATTTTAATCGCTTTTGCATAGAAATTCAAGAGAAATGTTACCAAATATTGTATAAATTTTACAAAAATCTAAACTACCACCCGGACATTCGCTTCCCCGAACGCGTCGGACAGCTTTTTTATGAGATCCTCGTTCGCCTTTACGCCCCATTTTGGTCCGAGATTCTTCTTCTGCTTCGTCGTGCTGATGTATATGATGACCTCATCCTTTCCCTTTTCCTCCGGCAAAAGGGAAAACAGCACGTCCTTTTTCGCGGCGTACTCCTCCAGCGCGGCAAACTGCACCCACACCTTCTTCGGCAGATCCGAAAAGCCGTATACCTCCTCCGCTAAAAGCTTCGCGTCCGCATCCTCCTCAACGCTTGTCCTGCCGGTGATGAATACCCGCGCATCCTCTTCGATGAGCCCCCGGTACTTCTCATAGGTATTCGGGAAAACGATCACTTCCACGGATCCGACAAGATCCTCTAACGTCACAAAGGCCATCGGCTGGTTCTTCTTTGTAAAATGCAGCTTTTTCTCCGTGATCATCCCGCCGATCGTCACCTTTGCGTGGTCTCTGACCGCAACCGTATCCTCCTGGGTGCGCATAAAATCCGCCGACGTTGCCGTCGCTTTTTTCTGCAGCAGCGAGGCGTACTTTTCCAGCGGGTGCCCGCTGATGTAGACGCCCATCACCTCTTTTTCAAACCCGAGAAGCATCTCCGGCTCGAATTCCGGCACATCGGGAAGCGTCACCGCATAATCCTTTTTCGTTTCCTCGTCCGCAATGTCAAACAGGCTCATCTGCCCGGCGATGCTGCTTTTTTTATCGTTCATCGCGATATCGATCAGCTTGTTGCAATAGATGACCTTCTGTGCGCGGTTGCCGCCCAATGCGTCAAAAGCGCCTGCTTTTACCAGATTCTCCACGACACGCCGCCCGACCTCGCTGCCCGCGGTACGGTTGATAAAGGACTCCAGGCTGTCGTAATCCCCCCGCATCTCGCGCTCCTCGATGATCCGGTCCGCCGCGGAAGGGCCGACTCCTTTTACCGCATACATTCCGAAGCGGATCGCACCGCCGGTCACGGCAAATTCACCGCGCCCCTTGTTGACATCCGGGCCTAAGACGGGGATGCCCATCGCCTTGCAGGCATTGATATACATGGCGACCTTCTTCGAGTCGTCCATTACCGAGG
>JAFSYD010000242.1 GCA_017443685.1 Lachnospiraceae bacterium
CGCAAGGTCCGTGCCGTGGGCAAAGAGCGCACCCTCCTCGATCACGGTACCGTCCTCTTCAATGATATCCGCAGTAAAGTCCTGCTTTACCGAAAGTGTAAAAAATCCGTCCTCATTCGGGATCATATAATACGCATCATCACTTTCGAACTGTCCTTCCTCCGTCAGCCGGTACGTCTTCCGGCCCCCGTAGGTGGATAAAATGTCGAGATGCTTCGCCATCGGAAGAACAGCCGGATCCACCGCGACATATTCGCCGTATTCGTTACTGTCCCTTCCCGTGGACGCCCCCTGCATCGAAAGGCTTGTGGTACCACACTCTTTGATGGAATCCCCGGTGATCGCACAGATCGTCCGGACGATGTAGTCGTTATACGTATGCCCGCTGACCACCGCAAGGATCGTTCCCGACGGGAAGGTAACAAGTTTCAGATCCAGATCGAACATATCGGTAAGCTCATCCAGCCTTCGCTCATTGCCGTTCACGAGCAGCCGGACATCATCATACATCTCGTTCTCATAATCATACTCGGCATGGATCGTCAGGTATTCCAAAACCCCGTCATCGTTTAAGTCGATGAGATTCGCCGTTTCCCCGCCCCACGACAGGCTGCTGATATAAGCCATATCCGGATCCGGCAGATACTTCTCCTCCATGATATCTTTGATCTCGGAGTAGGATACGGAAACCTCCTGCGCTCCCGCCGCATAGGAGGCAAGCGTATACGGGTTAAAATAGAATTCGATCCCCGATGACGTCATCACCCACACCGGATCATATTCGGGGTTATCCGAAAACATATCGTCAATGGTGTCCCATGCGTTGAAGGAGCCCATTTCTTCCAAAAGCTCCGGATAGCCCTCCGAAAGCTTCTCCTTCACCGTGTTCTTAATGACCGAAAGATCGGTTACCACATCGGAGAGCGCAAGCTCTTTTCCGCTTTCCACCTCATAGGTCGTCCCGTAGGTACCGTAATATCCGTGCGCACCGCCAAGATATCCGTAGGCGTATGTCCGAACGCCTAAAACGCGGTCATCACAGCGGGAAATGTAGGCATCCGACTCATCCTCATAATTCGAAAAATAATCATCCTGGTAACCGTACTACTCCCTCGCATATTCCTTGTTTTCCGAAAGCCAGTCCTTTTCCGCGGACTTCTGCTCTTTCCAGCGATCGTCCAGCGTCTTCGCAAGCTTTGGGTATCGCTTGCTGCTTTCATCGGACAGGATCACGCCCGAGACATTATAAGACGCCAAAAGCGTATAATCCCCGGCTTCCTGATCCAGATATTCGGAACCGTATATATGCATAACGATAGGCTGCGGGCGATCCGCTATGGCCGGGCCTTCATCACCGCCGCGTCCCGACGCGTCCCCGGCACCGCCGTCCTCTGTCGCCTCATTATCCTCCGCACCCCCGATAACTGCCTCTTTCACGTTACCGCTATCCTTTGTGCCGCAAGCGGCCATGGACAATGCCATGACCGCCGCAAGCAGCAATGCTGTTATTTTTTTCATAAATACCTCTTGCCGCCAAATCCCGGTGAGCCGGCGCAGCCGCGGCAGCCACTGTCACTTATGCCTTCAACAACCACTCTTTCATCGCCGCAAAGTCCGCGTCATTCGTCGCCGTCCGCCTTGTGCATAAGGAAACAAGCGTATCACAGATCTCGCAGTCTTTTAACTTCTCCAGATGTGCCAGCATGCATTTGCCGGCCGTCGGCGCCCAGGAGCCGTTCTCGATCACCGCGAACTTACGCTTCTGGAAATTCTTGATCTCCAAATGATACAGAAGATCCTCCATCGGCGGGAAGAGCGCCGCGTCGTAGCTCGCCGCGGCAAGCACGATCCGGTCATACATAAAGCATTTCTCGACCGCTTCCGATACATCCTCTTTTGTCAGATCGATCGTCTCTACGTTCTCTCCTGCTGCCCGAAGCTCTTCGGCAAATTCCTCCGCCGCCTGTGCCGTATGTCCGTGCGGGCAGGCATAGGCAACGAAAATGCCCTTTTCTTCCGGCTCGTACTTACTCCATTTGTCGTACTTCTCGATGTAATAACCCAGGTCTTCCTTCAACACCGGCCCATGCAGTGCACAGATCATCGAAATATCAAGCGCCGAAGCCTTCTTTAAAAGTGTCTGAACGGACGGACCGTATTTGCCTACAATATTAAAGAAGTAATGCGTCGCCTCATCGATCCACGGAACGTTGTTCTGCAGGGCGCCGAAGGTTCCGAACGCGTCCGCTGAGAACAGAACCTTTTCCGAGGATTCGTAGGTTACCATAACCTCCGGCCAGTGGATCATCGGCGCCATCACGAAGTTAAGCGTATGGCTGCCAAGCTCCAACGTATCCCCCTCTTTTACCCCGATGAACCGATCCGAAACATCCGTGTCAAAAAACTGCGGTAGCATCTGTCCCGTTTTTACCGAGCCAACGATCTGCATATCCGGGTACATCTTCGCAAGCGTTTCGATGTTGCCCGAATGATCCGGCTCCAGATGCTGGACGACCAGATAAGACGGGGCCTTATCACCGAGCGCCTCCTTTAAATTCGAAAGCCACGGCTCTGTCGTGCGCGCGTCCACCGTATCCATGATCGTGATCTTTTCATCCATGATCACGTAGGAATTGTAGGAGATGCCTTCCTCGATCGGATACTGGTTCTCGAACAGCTCCGTTTCGGTGTCATCCACGCCGATGTATAAAATGTTGTCGGTTACCTTGTTCATTTCGTTCCTCCTTCATATGGTAATTACTTTGTGTTGCTGAACTCTTTAAAATTTTTCTCCTTGCGGAGAAATGCGTTATGAATATCGGTCACATCCACCATCGTAAGCAGCGCGATCGTTACCGTCCCGTTCTCCATCCGAAGCGGGCGCAGCTGTAAGATCATATCGCTGCCGGCATCGTCGTGATATAAGATCTGGCGGAATTCGTGCATCGTGTGAAACGAATGCATCACATACTGCCTGGAGATGAACGGGATCACGTCGTCCTTATCTTCCTTCGCGACGACCTCCTTAAAGACCGAAGCAAGCCCTTCACCCCAGGGGATCACCGCGTTGTTGGTCAGCTCCCTGATCCGATCCGTCGAACGAAGGGGCAGCGCGTAATCGCTCTTCGCATCGAGCAGAAATACGGCGGCGTACGCACCGATCATCGCATCCTGCAGCTCCTTATGCGTCACGGATACGTCAAGTGCGTCATCGACTTCCACTTCAAACTTCGCAAAATTCGCATTCGGCTCCAGCATCCCCTTTTTCGAGATCAGCGCCTCAAACTCTTCGATCGGCATGGGCTTGTAGAAATAATAGCCCTGCGCGTAATCACAGTTGAGCTTTTTCAAAAACTCAAGCTGCTGCTCCGTCTCGACGCCTTCCACGACAACGGGCAGGTGCAAAAGCTTTGCCATGTTGACAACGGATTCCAAAATATCAAGTCCCTTGCGGTTGCCCTCCTCAAAGTCGAGGAACATCATATCGATCTTCAAGACGTCAATGTTGACGTTCGTAAGCATATTCAAAGACGAATAGCCGCTGCCGAAATCATCCATAAAAATACGGAAGCCCAGATCCTGCAGCGTATCGACCGCGTTGTTGACCGCCTTCAGCTCCTCGATGTAGCTGCTCTCTGTGATCTCCACCTTAAGCAGCTTCGGATCAAGGTCATAGGTCGTGATCAGCTCCTTGATGATCGCCGGCAGATCAAACGTATAAATATCCAGCCGCGAAACATTGATCGAGATCGGTACCGGCGTATGACCCTCATCGATCCACTTGCGCAGCCATTTGCATACGCCTTCCCAGATGTGAAAGTCCAGATCGGAGATCACGTCGTTCTTCTCCATAACCGGAACGAACTGATACGGCGGGATCAACTTACCGTCATGCACCCACCGCGCCAGCGCTTCCGCACCGACGATCTTACCGGTCTTGATGTCGCACTGCGGCTGCAGGTAAAAGGTGAACTCCCCGTTGCGCAGCCCTTCGAGCGCACGTCCGAGGCGGTCGTTCTCCTCCACCATCTCGTCCATCATCGTCCGGTCGTACTCACACATCCGCTCGCGATAATCCCCAAGGCAATGCCCCGCCGCGATGCAGGCACGGTCATACATATTCTCGATCATGTCCGTCTCGTCCGAACCGATCACGTAGACGCCGACGGCCGGCAGAATGCCGGTGCCGATGCGCATATTCTTGACGCGGTTCACAAGGCGGCGTACGATCGAATCGATCAGCTCCTTGTCGTTCGGCAGCATCACCGCGAAATCATCGCCGCCGAGATACCCCGCAAGTACATCCTCTTTGTTGACAAAAACGCGCAGCTGCTCCGCGATCTCCTTCAGCACCGCATCGCCTTTGACACGTCCGTAGGTGTCATTTAAGAGCTTAAAATGCTCAATATCGACCGCCATCAGCACACAAGGCTCCTCGTGCAGATGCAAAAATTGCCTCGCCCGGTCAAAAAACGCCTCCTTCATCGGAAGACCGGTCAGGCTGTTGATGCCGTTCTCGCGGTCGGACATCTCGGTCAGCCGCCGAAGAAGCTTCCTCTGCTTCGCATACAGCTCGATCGTGGACGCCACCCGGAACTGAACGATCGTAAAATTGAACGGCTTCGTGATATAATCGATCGCCCCGAGGCGGCTCGCCTTGGTAATGAATTCGTCCGAAAACTCAGCCGTGATCATAATGACCGGAATCTTTGAGATCCAGTCTCTTAAGTTCATTTCGTTAAGTACTTCAAACCCGTCCTTCTTCGGCATAACGATATCAAGAAGAACGATCGCGATCTCATCGTGGTGATCCTCCAACTGCATGATCGCGGCCTCGCCATCCCCCGCCTCCAGAATATCGTAATCCTTCGAAAGCATATCCGACAGCATCATCCGGTTGACGCGCGTATCGTCAACAAGCAGTACCTTTCTCCTGTCCGGCATAAGCAAATCCCCCCTTTGTTTTCGACCTTGATGTCGCATACAAAGAATTATACTATAAATCATTTCCGCTTTCCATACGCAAATAAAAAACTTTCCCCACTTGCGGCAAAAACGTGGTATAACGGCCGCAGAGCGACCGTTATCGCATACGGTCGTCAAATGCAAATAAATTTGCATTTTCCTCGTCGTTTTGTGGTATACTAATATGAAAAAGGGGGCGGGGCTATGGCTAAGATCGTATATTCTTATCATAACAAGGAAATGTCGGTCACGAACTTTAAAAGCTTGTGGCGCCGGCAATCGGATTTCAAATATTGTTTTCTTGTGGATATCGACGGACACCGCGCCGTCATCGAATACTATTCCCGCTTCGCGACCTACATTGACGCGTCCCCCGCGACGCAGGGCTTTGAAAAGGTCAATGATTTTTCTTTTGCCAAAAAGCTCCTCGACGACCACAACCAGTACATCCGCGAGACGATGCAGAAAGCGAACCAGAACATCAAGGTGCAGTGCGACACCCCCGATCACAAAGGGACCTTCATGGAAATGAAAGACATCTTAGACCGGGCGTTTATCACGTATAAGGGACAGAAACTGTTTTAAAACGGCGCGGATATATCATCCGCGCCGCTTTCTATTTTATTCTCTTCGAAAGGAAGTATTTCTCCAGCTTCATCCGAAGCGTCTTCCGGTCGATGGTCTTCAGCAGATAATCCGCCGGGTGAAGCGTCAGCACCTTCATAATACTCTCACGGTCGCCCTTGCCGGTTAAGAACATGACCGGGATCTGGCTCGTGGATGCTTCGCATTTCAGCATGGCAAGGATCTGCGGTCCCGTCGTGACCGGCATCTCGTAGTCGAGAAGGATCAGATCCGCCTGATTCTTCGCCAGCCAGGCGATCGCCTGCGCACCGGAATTCGCCATGCCGATCCGGTAAATGTCCTTCAGCCAGTCGGCGATCAGCCGCATGTATGTGACATCGTCATCCACGATCAGAATGACCTTCTTACGTGCTTCGATGGCGGCGGCGTCAAGATAGTCCTGCATTCTCTGGATGAACACGTTCATATCCAGCGGACGCTCGAACCATTCCAGAACGTTCTTTTCGATCATATTCGTCATGACCGCTTCGTATTCGATCCGCGTGCCGATCAGGATCATCTTTTTTTCTTTTTCCGTGCAGATGTCGTTTAAGAACACCAACACATCGGCAAGCTCCTTGACCGACTCGTCCATATACAGCACGTAGTAATCCGCTTTCTCCGCGTATTCCTTGATGCTCTTGATCTTCGTCGTCGAATAACTTACATCCACGCCGATCTCCGTCAGCTTCGCGGTCAGACCCTTGACCAAAAACGTCTCTGCCGTACTGATGATCAGCACCATGCTTCTTCTTTCAAAATTGTCCTGTGGCAGCAATTCATCCATCTGTTCTATATCCTCTCTCACGGCAATAATCCTTTTATCTTATCCCAGTCAAGCACATGCAATGCATCTTTGATCGCATCCATCCGCTGCCTGTCTTCATCCGGCAAATGATACTCTTCCAGTGATTTTATCACCATCTCTGTTAGATTATAATCCATTTGGTCGACAAATTCCACCATTGACCGGTATGCATCCGATAAAATTTCTTCGGGTACCGGTTCTTTTTCGGTTTCTTCCTTTGCATCCGCGCCGGAAAGCGGAGCCAATTTCTTATGATAGGCACGGTAATCCGCCAAAAGCCGTCCGGTATTCGCCTGAATATCCTCGATCCGCCCTTCCTTGCCTGCCATCTCAAGCGCCAGTGCATCTTCCGAAAGAGCCTTTGCGCCCACAAGCCGGGCGGAGCTTTTTAACGCATGCACCTTGATCGTGTAATTGCCGATGTCCCCATCGTTAAACAGCTGCTCGATCTCATCCGCCTTCTGCGGGATCGTACTGTAGAAGATATCCAGTGCGCCGAGGTAATTCTCCTCCGTCGAACAATAGGCAACGCCGCTTGCAACATCCAGACCGTCAATCTCTTTCAGCCAGTCGGGAATCCCCGGGAGCTTTTCCGCGTCCGAAGGCCCGCCGCCAAAGGCTGCCGCCGCTGATGGAGCGCCTTGCGGCGCGCATGCAAGCGGACTTGCGATCGCCGGGGTCACCTCCGGCATCTCCCATTTCTCACTGTTGCCCGCGTTCCATTCCTCAAATGCGTCCGTCTTCTGCTCACTGCCGTACCGGTCCGTCTTCTTTTGCGCGGCCTGTGCATCCATGTTTTTCCTGAAAGCCGAGGACTCGCTTCTTTCTTCTCTGACCGTAGTATCCAGATGGTATTCCCCGCGCGGTCCGAGCCGTGAATAGATGAGACCGAACGTGCCCGGTCCGAACATACAGGCGCTCGATGCCGAAACCTTCTGCTGGATCACTTTATCGAACTTAACGTGCTTTTCGACTTCCTCTTCGATCTTGTGCAGCGTCGTCATCGGAAGACCGGAATATACGATAAACAGCGTGCCCGTATCCATATTGGCCTTATCCATGAAGACGCTGTTCATATAGCGCTTCCACGCATATCCGCGGTTGCCGAACTTCATACTGCGCGGGCGCATCACGCCGTCCGTGATCGCAACGATCGGATGCAGCATAAACGCCTCGCTCATCGCCATCGCGCGCCGCGGAACGCGCCCGGAACGCGCCAGGTATTTCATACTGTCCAGGACAAAGCTCGTCTGGACGTTATTCTTCATGATCTCAAGCTCCTGGCGGATCCGTCCGACAGGCTCTCCGTTCTCAGCAAGCTTTGCCGCGTGCAGCACCATCATACCCATACCGGACGACATATGGCCCGAATCGATGACCGTAACGTTATCGAAGGCCCTGGCCGCTTCCATTGCCTTACCGAAGGACGCCGCCATTTTCTTACTGGACGTAATATGGACGACCTGCGTCGCGCGCTCCAGATGCTCGGAGAAAAAGCTCTCATACGCGGACACCTCCGGCTGGCGCGTCGTTGCGAATTTGCCTGACTTGATCATATAAGAAAGCAGACCGTCCGACTCGATCTCCTTGCCGTCCATAAAATACCCTTCATCCGTAAAAATATTATACGGCAGAACGCCGATCTGCTTTGCCGCTAAAAGCTTCGCCGGCAGATCGCAGACACACTCGGTCGTAACAACGACCGCACGCTTTCTGGAATGCGAGAGCACCGGCAATTCGCCGGAGGGCAGGATCGTCTCGTCAAAGCCCTGCGTCACCAGCTCTCTGGGCAGATGCGCAAGCATCCCTTCCTCGAGAAGCTCTCCGGTCACGGGCTTTAAGATGCAGTCATCAAAGCCTTCTCTCCGGTACATCTCCATCAGGTCGCTGCCCGCGTTCGCCGTTAAGACGATGACCGGCGTATCCACGTTCATTCCGCCTTTTTGCGCACGTATCGCGTGAAGGCATTCAATTCCGTCCATCTGCGGCATCAGGTGATCCATAAAGATAACATCGTACCTCCGCTCAAGGGTCCGCCGCAGTGCGTCCGCGCCGCTTGTCACCGCTTCCACCTGCACCTTCGTTTCCCGAAGCAGCTTCTCCGCCACCATCAGATTGACTTCGTTATCATCCACAAGGAGCACCTTTGCTTCCGGCGCCTCAAAGCTCTGCTTATAACGCCTCCGCTCCGCCGGGTCTCTGCGGCTCAGATTGAACTCCCCAAGCGGCGCATCGTTCGCCACCTGCTGCGGCAGCGTCACAACGAAGGTCGAACCCCTTGTATAGATACTGTTGACCGTGATCTGTCCGCCCATCATATCCACGAGCTGCCTTACGATCGCAAGCCCCAGCCCCGTTCCTTCGATATAGCGGACCTGCCCCTCCTCTGCCCGGTGGAACGCGGAAAACAGGTGCGGGATATTTTCTTTTTTGATGCCGATACCGGTATCCGCGATGGAGTACGACACAACTGCCGTATTATCGGCATTCTTCGTGCACTGGATGCTGAGCACCACCGAACCGGCCTCCGTGTATTTGATCGCATTGGTCAGCATATTGATAAGGATCTGCTTGATGCGCACCTCGTCACCGATCAGCTCCGAAGGCATCGAACTGTCCACTTCAACGGAAAAATACAGTCCCTTGTCCTTCGCCCGGGTCCACACCATGCCGGCCACCTCGGACAGCAGCATATTCACCTTATACGGCGCGGCAACGATCGTCATCTTCCCCGACTCGATCCGCGACATATCCAAAATGTCATTCACGAGCGACAGCAGAATGTTGCTCGCGTTCTGGATATGCAGAGAATTTTCCGCAACCTCCGTCGAAAGCTCCTCTCTGAGGTTCATCTCGTTTAATCCGATGATCGTATTGATCGGCGTCCGGATCTCATGGCTCATCGAGGAAAAGAAGCGGTTCTGCGCACGGTTTAAGTCAACGATCTCCTGCCGCTGCTGTTTGGCGTGCTCGCTCTTCTGCATATACGCGTAATGAACGAACTCAAACATCGCGCAGATCATGACCGAAAGCAAAAGCAGCGATGTAAAGGAATCCAGATAGGCGATCTTTTTGCTGTGCTCACTCACCATCCACGGATAATGGTACCCAAGCTCATAGCAGAGCACCAGCATAACGGTTGCCAGCACATAAAACACGCGGCGTTCCCGCCCTTCCATGAGCGTGCAGATCAGCACATAACAGAAAATGAACCAGATTGGCCCGCCACCGTACACCCCGCCGCCGAAAAAGCCGATCGGAACCACGAAAAGCAGCATGATCATAATGACAAGGCGCATCCCGACCATCACTTTATGGAATTTAAAAGACAGGACCGCAACGAACAGCAGCATGAAAAACCCGCCGAACAGCGTGACAAGCGTCCGCTCATCCTCCCCGATAATGGCAGCAACCACCCCCACCAGAAGCAGCGTCGTAAGTCCCACCGTAAGCATCAGGCGGAACAGGCGCTCCTTTGAACTGACCCTGGTATCCTTGATCGCCGCAATCCAATTCTTCAGCCGGTTCACGACGCACCTCCTAACTCCTCAAGCAGGGCCTTTGTTTTCCCAACGGCCGAACTCACGTCAAACATTTTGATGTCGTCGCCGATGGCGCGCAGCTTCGCGCGTGCGCCCTCATCCAGCGCATAGCGGGTATCCAGCGTGATCAAAAGCTCCGCGGCCCGCACCGCTTCATATGCGGAAAGGTAATCCAGAAGCTGCTTTAAGCCCTGTGCAAACGACTCCGTCGGCATATCTTCATCTGCCGGCCCTGCCGGCTCATAGCTGCTGCTTTCCTGTGCAATCTGCGCAGCCTGCAGGTTCACCTGCATATCGTCGAAGACGACCATGCTCGCGGGAAGCACCTTCTTTAAGATCCGCTCCAGTTCCGAGGATTCGATCGGCTTCGGCAGGAATTCATCAAAGCCTTCCGACAGGAACATCTCACGCGCACCGCTGACCGCGTTGGCCGTTAAGGCGACGATCGGCGGCTGGACATCCAGAGGCAGCCGGCGGATATGATGCACCGTTTCGACGCCGTCCATTTCCGGCATCATATGATCCATGAAGATGATGTCGAAGGTTTTATTTTTGCACATCTCGATCGCTTCGAGTCCGCTTGACGCCGACTCGACCGAAATCTGGTATTCTTTGAAAATGCCCCGTGCAACGACAATGTTCATCACCTCGTCGTCGACCACAAGCGCCCGCGCTCCCGGACAGTACATCCGCTTGCCCATCAGGGAATCATCCCGTTCCTCGTCCGTCTGCGCATTTAAAACGGATACGATCGGGAATCCGGATAACGGCTTCCGTAATACGCGGATATTGCTGTTCTCCGTCGGCGCGACGCCTTCGGGCGCCGCTACGATCACGCTGACCGTCTTGCTAAGCTCGTTGAAGAACTGTGCATCCGCCTCGTATTCGTCCCAACCGGTCAAAAGGTGCGACAGCTGCTCGTGCTCTGCCAGGCGCTTTAACTCGTTGATATTCGTCACACGGTGAACCGGGATACGGAAGCCCTGCACCATACTGGCGATCATATCCCCGTAGTAATCCCATACCTGGAGATTCGCGTAAAACGCCGGGCGCAGATAGCAGCAGACATTCAGACTTTCGGGATGATCGAGCACCATGCACGGCGCTTCATCCGCGACCTTCTGCGGGATGGATATCCGTACGGTCGTCCCGATGTCCTTCGTGCTTGCGATCTGCATAAAGCCGTCCATCGCGTTCGTAAGCCCCGATACGATCGAAAGCCCGAGCCCCAGACCGCCGGCTGCACGGTTCCGGCCGGAATCCGTCTGATAAAAATGCTCCGTGATCCGTTCGAGATCGTCCGCATCAATACCGATACCGGTATCGTTCACCTCAATGTACAGATTAACGCCGTATTGCTTTTTTATGGTCTCAATACGAACACGGGCGCCTCCTGCCTTGGTAAATTTGATCGCATTCTCCAGAAGGTGCCGGATGATCTTCTTGAGCTTCCTGCTGTCGCCCAAAAGCTTGGTCGGCGCTTTTACATCCACATCAAATATGATCTCGATCTCGGGATACACGCCCGCAAGCTTAAGATCCGCGAGGATATCGCTGACAACAGAGGAGAGCATATAGGCATCCTCACTGATAACGATCTTGCCGGTATTGATCTCGGTATGATCCAGAATATCCCCGATCTGATCGAACAGCCGGTGTCCCGCTTCCTGGATCGAAATGAGGCCCAGCTTCGTCTTCGGGGAAATATCACTTTTTAAGAGAACGGAAGAAATACCGGTTACCGCATTGATCGGCGTACGCAGCTCATGCGAAACGTTCGTCAGAAAATCCTCGGTCCGCCGGTTGACATCCACCAGCGACTGCAGCTGCTCACCAAACTGCCGCTCGTCCCGGCGGCGCATGCTGATGGACCGCTGGGAAACGAAGCCCGCGATCAGCACAACAAAGAAATGCAAAAAAATACGCGTCAGATTAAAGGTATCGATCGTAGCGTTTTCCCCGTGGACAAAGATGATATCATACAGCGCCGTAAGGAAATACACGCCAACCGCAAGATAGGTATGACCGATCACACCCGTCATCATGTAAATGAAGATCACAAGCAGGATCACGGGCGTCAGGTCATAAAAGCTCTCGTCATGGATGCCGTAATAGAAAAAGGTAAGCATCTGGACGATCTCATAGATCCAAAGCCTGTATTCCGGCATCATCTGCTGCGTCAAATGCAGCCCCCAGCAGGCAGCGACGCCGATCAGCCCCATCGGCAGCGCCCATGGCTCCCAGCCAAGGTAGAGCGCTTCCGCCGCCAATATCAGCATAAACGCCGTGTGACCGAACAAAATGATCAGATGAATGGCACGTACATTGTCATTTGGAAAACCGTGGTTGCTCATTTCTTTCGTCCCTTATCCGATTAGAGGATCTCTATCTCATACTCCACATCACAGCCGTACGTATCGCCCGCATGGTGCCAGTTCTTCACCATACGCGCGGCTACCGTCTCTCCGTACTGGATATCCGTATGCAAAAGAAGCACCATGCACTGATTCGCGCTGCTTTTCGCCACTGCATCACTCGAACGCAGCGACGCGGCAACGATCTTGCAGAACCGGTCCGTCGCCGCGGCAGCCTGCTCCTGTGGTCCGCTGATCGTAAACAGAATGAACGCTGTGCGGATCGTGTAATTCCGGTTCAGCCGGACCAGCAGCCGGTATACAAGCCGGAACTGCTCGAAGGACAGCACTAAAGCCTCGGGCGCACCCTCCCGCTCTTCTAAGATCGCCATCGCGTGCGAACTTCCGCTTGCGGCAAAACCGACATTCGGACGGCGCGATTCCCAGTAAAACGCGCAGCCGTGCTTTCCGCTCCGCTTCACCGAATACAGCGCCTCGTCCGCCTTCTTATACAAGGTAAGAAAATCCCTGCCTTCGTCAGGGCATACGACCGCTCCGATGGAAGCACCGAGGGGAACCGTAAGATCGTCTCCTAAAAAGTCTTTTGCAAAAGCAACGATCTCGTCATTGATGTAGCGGGATTTCTCGTTGATCACCGATTCGTCCTTCATATTCTCGCAGAACGCGACGAATTCGTCTCCCCCCATCCTGCCCGCAAGATCCGTCGTGCGGATCGCGGAACGGATGATCTCGGCGAACCGGATCAGGATCCTGTCTCCCGCGTTGTGTCCGTATATATCGTTGATCAGCTTGAAGCTGTCAAGGTCGATCATCATCAGAATGCCGCCCACTTCCCTGCAGCGCTGACTGATCGCCTCCTGTGCGGAAACCTTATTCAAAAGCCCCGTCATCTGATCCGTTTCGGCTGCGATCGACAGATTGCGGATCTGCTCATGCTGCATGATGATCTCGTTCGTCTTCCGCTCCACCTCACTGGCCAGATCGCTCCGAAGCCGTGCCAGCTCGATCGTATGCTTGACGCGCAGCAGAAGGATCTCGGGAACGAACGGCTTCTTGATAAAATCCTCCGCTCCGGCGGCAAGCCCCTTTGCCTCGGTACCGATATCCTCGTCGCCGGTCAGAAAGATCACGGGCAGCCCGTCCAGCGCATCCTGCGCACGGATCGCCGCCAGGGTCGCAAACCCGTCCAGCTCGGGCATATGCACGTCAAGAAGAACCAGATCCGGACGGTTATGGTTCAAAAAGAGCAGAAGCTCCTTACCCGAGCGAAAAGCACTTACTTTTAACTGTTCTTTATAAAGGATATGACTTGCAACTGTCAGATTTGCAACATCGTCATCGACGATCGCCACCCAGTTACCCATGAAATTCCCCCACAATGCGCATTTGTACAAACACTTTTAGATTTTAACACCGTTTATGCACTTTGTCGAGGTAAAGTGAAACGGTTCTATCGCTTTTTTTGATTTTTTGAAAAAATGACATTGATATAACCGCCGATCAGCAGAATGTAAAAACAGCCGTACATCCAAAGCATAAAGATCACGATGGCCGCAAGGCTGCCGTAATAGGTGCTGTAAATGCTGCCGTGACTCATCGCGATCGTGAAAAATTTTGAAAAAACCATCCATCCGACCATCGCAAAGATCGTTCCCGGGAACTGCTGCACAAGCACCTGGTTCTTCGCCGGAACATAGGTGTACATCAGCAGAAAAAGGATGACCGACAGCGCGATGATCACGAACAAACGCATACCCATGATATGCGTCATCAGCCGCTCGGTCTGCGGGAACTGCTCGGCAATAAAGGTGGCAAGCATTTCACCGAACACGCCAAGCAGAAGGGATATGATGATAAACCCCATCAACAGCACCATATAGGTCACCGCGACAAAAGCGATCCGGGGATAACTGCGGTGCTCTTTGATCCCGTACACCACATTCAGCCCCTGCATCAGCGCGATCATCCCCTTGCCCGAGGCGTAGAGGATCGCCAGAAGGGAGAGGGAGAACACCGTCCCGCTGCTCGCAAACGCGTCTTCAATGATGCTTCGCACAATACCGTCCACAATATCCGGCGTATGGGAGACCACGAACTCGACGAACATCTCCTTATCAATGCCGGTCGGCGGCAGCAGCGTGGACAGCAGAATGCAGAACGGGATCAGAGATATGAAAAAAAAGAACGCGGTGCTGGATGCGAAATTCCCGACCTTTTTCTCCGAAAAATCCGCGATCAGGCGCACCATCGATATTAAAATGCTCTGTCGTTTCTGACGTGTCATTTCTCATTCTCCGATTCGATCCGTTCTGTCAGCCGGTCTTTTAAGCCGCTGTACCTTCGGCGCTCCGTCTGATTGTCGATCATTGCGTAAAACGTATCCGTCAAGCCGACGATCACGACACACCGCGACGCCCGCGTGATCGCCGTATAGAGTAAGTTCCGGTTCATCAGCATCCGCGGACCGGGAAGCAGCGGCAGGATCACACAGGGGTATTCGCTGCCCTGCGATTTATGAATGGTCAGCGCGTACGCGTGCTCGAGCTCATCGACCTGCTTGAAAGTATAGACCACCTCGCGCCCTTCGTCAAATACTACCCGCAGCGTCTGCGATACGCTATCCAGCTGCGTGACGATCCCGACATCCCCGTTGAAGACGCCGGTACCCGCGTCGATCAGGCGTCCGTTCTTCCCATAGACTTCCCACTCGGTCTGATAATTATTCTTGATCTGCATCACCTTATCGCCGACGCGGAAGGTCTTATCCCCGAAGGTATGCTCCTGTTTACCCGGCGCGGGTGGATTCAGCTGCTTTTGCAAAACGATATTCAGCCGCTCCACGCCGACATCCCCCATCCGGGTCGGCGTCAGGACCTGCACGTCGTACGGTTCGATCCCCAGAAAATCCGGCATGCTCTTTTCCACAAGACGCAAAAGCTGCCCCGTCACCTTCTCTGCCGTATCCCGCTTCATAAAGAAAAAGTCTTTGCTTACCGCATTGTCGATCTTCACGTGCTCCCCGCGGTTGATCGCGTGGGCGTTGACGATGATATTGCTTTCCCCCGCCTGCCGGAAGATCGTCGTTAAGGTCACAACGGAAAAACAGCCGGATGCGATGATATCCCTTAACACGTTGCCCGGACCGACACTCGGCAGCTGGTTCTCATCACCGACCAGGATCAGACGCGTTCCCACCGCGACCGCTTTCAAAAGCGAGTGCAGCAGGCGGATGTCCACCATCGACACCTCATCCACGATCACAACATCGCATTCAAGTGGGTTGTCCTCATTAAATTCGAACATCGGCCGGCGCTCGTTCTCATTGCTGCTGAAATTGTCTCCGCTGACGCCAAGCATACGGTGGATCGTCCGCGCTTCGTAACCGGTCGCCTCACTCATCCGTTTCGCTGCCCGGCCCGTCGGTGCGGCAAGAAAAATATCCAGTCCTTCCTTTTCGAAATAGCGGATGATCGCTTTCGTCGTCGTCGTTTTCCCCGTTCCCGGTCCGCCCGTTAAAACGAAAACGCCGCGCCGGACGGATGCCAGGACCGCATCCCGCTGTACCGCATCGAGCGTCATGCCCTCTTCCCGCTCGATCTGCGCCAGCCTCTTTTGGGCCGCTTCTTCGTCAATCTCATATACACAGTCGAGTCCGACAAGCATGGATGCGGAATGTGCTTCCGCGCGGTACAGCGCATGCAGATAGACGTTGTCATATTTGATCACGATGCGCTTGTCCAGAGACAGCGCCACAAGCATATCCTCCATAGACACGCCGTCGATCCCCAGAAGATCTCCCGTATGCCGCTCTAAATCCTCCCGCGGAAGATAGGTATGTCCGGCCGTCGTCATCTGGTTTAGCACATATAATATGCCGCAGCGGATACGAAAATCCGAATCCACCGCGATCCCCATTTTTGCCGCGATCGCGTCCGCGATCTTAAAGCCGATCCCGTCGATCTCTTCCGCAAGACGGTACGGATTTTCCTCGATCACGCGATGCAGATCATCGCCGTAGGCATTATAGATCCTGACCGACTGGTTGTTGGACAGACCCAATCCCGAAAGATACAGCATGGCGTTGCGAAGCCCCCGCTTATCCTGCATCTGCTCCGCTATGTCCATGGCGATCCGCTCGGAAATGCCTTTGATCGAGGTCAGCCGTTCGGGCTCTTTTTCCATGACCTTAAGCGCATCGGCGCCGAATACGTTCATGATCTTTTCCGCCAGCTTCGGTCCGACGCCGCGGATCGCTCCGGACGAAAGGTACCGCAGCACCGCTTCCGCCTCCTGCGGAGCTTCCACGGCAAAGCTTTTTGCCGCGAACTGCCGGCCGTAAGTGCGATGGCTGATAAATTCTCCCTGCATACGCAAATTTTCCCCGGAACCAACACCGGGGAAATTGCCTGTACAAGTAACCTTACCATCTGCCGTTGCCTCATCCTCCGGGACATCGCCCTCCGGGATCAGGACAAAGGTCATAAAGCCGTTCTCGTCATTCTGATATATGATATGGTCTATATAACCGCTTAATGTAACCATTTACTCCGTCTCTTGCGCGGCAGTTACCGCGCCCTGTTCCGCCGCTTCCTCCACGACCTCTTCGGCCGTATCCGTCGCATCCGCCGCATCCGCACCGGCAGCGCCTGCCTCCTGTGCCTTTTTGGATTCTTCTCCCGGAATATCGATCCCGTACATCCGGGCGGTCTGATCCGTCAGATCCTTCGTCATCCGCTGTCCGTAAGCATCCACCATATGCTTTGAGATCGTCCCGAGCATCTGATCCATATACATATCCGTCGTCTGCGACATAAACGGATCCTCGTCATTGTTGTCGCCGCGGATTTCTTTGATGGATTTCCTGAACTCCTTTAAGGTCTGCTCCAGAAGATAGCTCTCGAAGGTCTTCATCGTATCTTCGATTTCTTCGTAGGACGCGCCCTGCAGGCTTTCGGCAGATTTCCTGATACTCTCTGCCTTGGCCGC
>JAFSYD010000243.1 GCA_017443685.1 Lachnospiraceae bacterium
TATGTAGAAATATAACATATGCAGGTTCTGTCGTGTGTGGGGCGCTTCCTGCGGACATATATTCTTCTGTGGACATTGAGCTTATCGTGTTTTACAGTTTTATGGGTGTGGGTGGAATATGTTTGTGCGAAAGTTTAAATTAAAGGTTTTATCACTATGCGTCGCAGGCACACTCGCTTTTTGCGAGCCGTCGGTTCTTATCTCCAACGCGACGGAAGAGCAGCAGATCAACGAAACCAATCAGAAAAAAGCCGAGGCCCAGCAGGTGGTCGAGGATCTCGAAGTGGATGCGCAGGCAGCACAGGCCAAGGTCAATTCGACTGCAGCGCAGCTGAATACTCTTTATTCCAAAATCGACAACACGAACAGCCAGATCGCGGAAACGGAAAACAATATTGAGAATCTGAAGGCGGAGCTTGCCGAGGCGGAGCGTTTGAAAAACGAGCAGTACAGCCGATTAAAGAGCCGCATCGCATTTAATTACGAATCGAACGCCGGACAAAACATTCTTACGGCGTTTCTCGAAGCGGGGACCTTCGTCAATTTTTTAAAGCGCGTTGATTATATGTATTCGGCTGCGCAGTACGACCAGAAGATCATCGAGGATTACGAACAGATCGCGGAGGACATTGAGGATAAGGCGCGTCTGCTTTCCGTATCCGAGGACGAACTGAAGGCGATCCGCAGTGAGCTTTCCGAGACACAGGGCCAGCTGAACGACCTGCTTGGCATTGCGGTTGCAAATGTGAACGAAACGAACGGACAGATCTATGCGACGCAAAGCATGATCGACAATTATGACGCGCAGATCTCGGCGACGCAGGATCAGATGGAAGAGACCGACGAGAAAATTACCGAGCTGCAGAATCAGATGAAGGATCTGGAGGCGGCACAGGCTGCGGCACAGGCAGCTTTAGCGAAGCGTATCGCCGAGGAACAGGAAAAGGCACGCAAGGAAGCAGCGGCACAGGCGGCCGCGGAGGCGAAGAAGAAAGCCGAAGCGGAGATCCGTCAGCGCGTGGAAAAAGAAGTCCGGGCAGCGGCAGAAGAAAAGGCGAAAGGAAAATCCGAAGAGGAGATCCGAAAGCAGGTGACCGAGGAGATCCGCGGCAAGGCTCTGGAGGAAGCAAAGAAGGCAGCCGAGCAGGCGGCACAGGAAGCTTTTGAAAAAGCGGCTGCCGAAGCGGAGGCGAACGGAACGGAGCCGCCCGCATCGCCGGAGCCGGTCGGGGATGTCAGCATAGACGAGGCAGCGGTAAACGCGCAGATCGAAGCAAGGGTTTCGGAGGAGCTTAAGAACAATACCGGTACGCCGATCGATGAGGCCGCGATCAAGGCGGAGATCGAAGCGCGCGTGGAAGCGGAGCTGGCCGGACGTAATTTTGACGATGAAAACTATGCGGTATATGAGGATACCTCCGGTGCGTACGCGGCAAGCGAATCCGAGATCATTCTGCTCGCGGCGACGATCCAGGCAGAGGCGGGGAATCAGTCCTATACGGGCAAGCTTGCCGTTGGCAGTGTTATTATGAACCGTGTGAAAAGCTCCAAGTTCCCGAATACGATCTACGGCGTTATCACACAGGAGAACCAGTTCGAGCCGTGGCGAAAAGGGATCGTAACAAAGTTCATCGAAGCGGGACCGAACGCGACCTGCATCGAGATCGCCCGGGCGGTCTGCAACGGTTCGCGCAACGGCAACTGGCTGTTCTTTATGACGCCGAAGTGGGCGGATCATTACGGGATCACGGGCTACACGAAGATCGGCGGACACGCATTCTTCTATAAGTGGGGTGCGAACTAAAGAAAAAGAATACGGTGTTTTGCATCGCGACGGTGGATTACGCGGCGCATCCCGAAATCATACGGATTTGTTACAAAATTTGTACAATTTTAACAAAATTGCCTTGCTACAAAGACCTTCTTATGGTATTATTTTACTTGTCGATTTTTAAGAAGGTCTTTTTGTTTTGCAAAAAACAGTTTTTGTTCCGCTTTGGTGGGCAAAGGGTGCTTTTTTTAAAACGAGAAGAACTCCAAAATTAAAGCAAAGGAGAAAAAAGATGAGCAGAAAAGTTGTTTTAGCAGGCGCATGTCGTACGGCAATCGGCACCATGGGGGGTGCTTTGAGCAATACGCCGGTAGCGGAGTTGGGCGCGATCGTGATCAAAGAGGCCTTGAACCGTGCGGGCGTTAAGCCGGAACAGGTTGACCATGTATACATGGGCTGTGTCATCCAGGCAGGACAGGGACAGAATGTTGCACGCCAGGCATCCATCAAGGCAGGCCTTCCGGTAGAAGTTCCGGCTGTTACGTCGAACGTTGTCTGCGGCTCGGGTCTGAACTGCGTGAACCAGGCAGCACAGATGATCATGGCAGGCGATGCTGATATCGTTGTTGCCGGCGGTATGGAGAATATGTCCATGGCTCCTTACGCGATCCCGCAGGGACGTTACGGCTATCGTATGACCTGGCCGTCCGCAAGCAAGGGTGCTTTGGTTGATACGATGGTTAAGGATGCTCTTTGGGACGCTTTCAATGATTATCATATGATCCAGACTGCAGACAACATCTGCAATGAGTGGGGTCTGACGCGTGAAGAGCTTGACGAGTTCGCATTCAACAGCCAGCAGAAGTGCAAGGCAGCTATGGAAAGCGGCGCGTTCAAGGATGAGATCGTTCCGGTTGAAGTTAAGGTGAAGAGAGAGACCGTGATGTTCGATACGGACGAGGGTCCGCGTCCTTCCGTTACGTTAGAGAAGTTAGCAGGCATGAAGCCGATCAACAAGGACGGTTTCGTTACGGCAGGCAACGCTTCCGGTATCAATGACGGTGCGGCTGCGATCGTTGTTATGAGTGAAGAGAAGGCGAAGGAGCTGGGCGTTAAGCCGATGGCTACGTTCGTTGCAGGCGCTTTGGCAGGCGTACGTCCGGAAGTTATGGGTATCGGCCCGGTTGCTGCTACGAAGAAGGTTATGGAGAAGACCGGCATGAAGATCGAGGACTTCGACATCATCGAGGCGAACGAGGCATTCGCGGCACAGTCCGTAGCAGTAGGTAAGGATCTCGGCATTGATGTTGCCAGACAGCTGAACCCGAACGGCGGCGCGATCGCTCTCGGTCATCCGGTAGGTGCTTCCGGCTGCCGTATCCTTGTTACGCTTCTTCATGAGATGGAGAAGAAGGACGCGAAGAAGGGTCTGGCTACGCTTTGTATCGGCGGCGGCATGGGCTGCGCGACGATCGTGGAGCGTGACTGATTGAAGGAGATCTGTCATTTGATGGAGGTGTACTTATGTCGACAAATATTAAAGAGTATAATGGATACTTGTTCGACCAGCTTGCATTGGTAGAACGTATTTTGAAAGTTGCAACGGAGACCAACGACATAGATAAAGTGATCGAGGCAGCGGAATACGAGAAAAAACTAATTGAGCGGAAGTTATACCAAAATCCGGGATTGACTGAAACAGAATAAATTTTTAAGGAGGATACAATAAATGAAAGTAGGAGTTATCGGCGCAGGTACGATGGGACAGGGCATCGCAAAGGCGTTTGCACAGGTTGACGGCTACGAAGTAGCACTCTGCGATATTAAGCAGGAGTGGGCTGACGGCGGCAAGGATAAGATCGCTAAGGGTTATGCCCGCCTCGTTGAGAAAGGTAAGATGGACCAGGCAAAGGTAGACGGTATCTTAGCGAAGATCACGCCGGGATTAAAGGAAGACCTTTGCAAGGACTGCGATCTGATCGTAGAGGCAGCTTTCGAGAATATGGAAGTTAAGAAGACGACGTTCAAAGAATTGGACGAGATCTGCAAGGACGGCTGCATCTTCGCATCCAACACGTCTTCGCTTTCCATTACGGAGATCGGTAACGGCTTATCCCGTCCGATGGTAGGTATGCATTTCTTCAATCCGGCTGACCGTATGAAGCTGATCGAGGTGATCGCAGGTGTGAACACGCCGGATGAGACGGTTGAGGCGATCAAGAAGATCTCCGTTGAGATCGGCAAGGAGCCGGTACAGGTGAACGAGGCAGCCGGCTTCGTTGTTAACCGTATCTTAATCCCGCTCATCAACGAGGCCGCTTTCATCAAGATGGAAGGCGTATCCGATGTAGCAGGCATCGACACGGCTATGAAGCTCGGTGCGAACCACCCGATGGGACCGTTGGAGCTCGGCGACTTTATCGGCCTGGACATCTGCCTTGCGATCATGGACGTTCTTTACAACGAGACCGGCGACAGCAAGTATCGTGCTTGCCCGCTGCTTCGTAAGATGGTTCGCGGCGGCAACTTAGGTGTTAAGAGCGGCAAGGGCTTCTACATCTACAACGCAGACCGCACGAAGACCCCGATGGACGCGTGACCGTTAGCACTTAACGAAATCGAGCCGCCAGGCGAAGATTGAGTTTAGTGCGTAGGCCGTTCCGGGAGATTAGCGAGAACGAGCCGTCAGGCGAAGTTCGAGGTTAGCGAGCAGAACTTCCTTGACCGTTAGCACTTAACGAAATCGAGCCGCCAGGCGAAGATTGAGTTTAGTGCGTAGGCCGTTCCGGGAGATTAACGAAACCGAGCCGTCAGGCGAAGGATGAGTTTAGCGAACGGAACTTCCATTTTATACGACTGGTGAAAAAACAAAGAAAGGAATAATTATTCATGGATTTCACATTAGACAAAAAACATGAAATGGCGCGTACTCTTTTCAAAGAGTTCGCGGAAAAAGAAGTAAAGCCGCTTGCGCAGGAGACGGACGAGACCGAAGTATTCCCGCGTGTGACGGTGGAAAAGATGCAGAAGGCCGGCTTCATGGGCATTCCAGTTCCGAAGGAATACGGCGGCCAGGGCGCAGATCCTCTGACCTATGTAATGTGCGTAGAGGAGCTTTCGAAGGTTTGCGGTACGACCGGCGTTATCGTATCGGCACATACCTCCCTCTGCTGCGATCCGATCCTTACCTATGGTACGGAAGAGCAGAAGCAGAAGTATCTGGTTCCGCTGGCAAGCGGCCAGAAGTTAGGCGCTTTCGCTTTAACAGAGCCGGGCGCAGGTACGGATGCACAGGGTGCACAGACCAAGGCTGTTGAAGACGGCGATGAGTGGGTACTTAACGGCACGAAGTGCTTCATCACGAACGGTAAGGAAGCTGACGTATATATCATCTTTGCCGTTACGGATATCATCGAGGGCAAGCGCGGACCGCAGAAGCGTTTCTCCGCTTTCATCGTTGAGAAGGGCACACCGGGATTCTCGTTTGGTACCAAGGAAAAGAAGATGGGTATCCGCGGATCGGCTACTTACGAGCTGATCTTCGAGGATTGCCGGATTCCGAAAGAGAACATCTTAGGCGACCGCGGCAAGGGCTTCGGTATCGCAATGCATACGCTTGACGGCGGACGTATCGGTATCGCTGCACAGGCACTCGGTATCGGTGAAGGCGCGCTGCAGTGTGCGATCGATTTCGTAAAAGAAAGAAAGCAGTTCGGCCGTCCGATCTCCGCATTCCAGAATACGCAGTTCCAGCTGGCGGATATGGCTACGCGCATGCAGGCAGCACAGTATATGGTTTACCGTGCAGCTATGGCAAAGGCTACGCAGAAGGTATATTCCGTAGAGGCGGCGCAGGCGAAGCTGTTCGCGGCAGAAGCTGCTATGGCGGTTACCACGAAGGCGGTTCAGTTACACGGCGGCTACGGCTACACGAGAGAGTACGACGTTGAGCGCATGATGCGTGATGCGAAGATCACGGAGATCTACGAAGGAACATCCGAGGTTCAGCGTATGGTCATCTCAGGCGCTTTACTTAAATAGTATTCGGAGACCGAAAGCACTTAAAGGAAAATAATATTTGCAGGAGGAATATATGAAAATCGTAGTATGTATCAAACAGGTTCCGGATACTGCGGGCGGCGTACAGTTCAACCCGGACGGAACATTGAACAGAGCAGCGATGCTGACCATCATGAATCCGGATGACAAGGCCGGTCTGGAAGCGGCTTTGCGTATCAAGGATGCAGATCCCGATAATGTAGAGGTTACGGCACTTACCATGGGTCTTCCGAAGGCAGACGACGTACTTCGTGAGGCAATGGCAATGGGCGCAGACAAGGGCGTTCTGATCACGGATCGTGTACTTGGCGGTGCAGACACATGGGCGACATCTTCCACGATCGCTGCGGGCCTTCGCAACATCGATTATGATCTGATCATCACGGGACGTCAGGCTATCGACGGCGATACCGCACAGGTTGGACCGCAGATCGCTGAGCATCTGAAGCTGCCGGTAATCTCCTACGCAGAGGAGATCAGGTTAGAGGACGGCTATGTGATCGTTAAGCGTCAGTATGATGACCGTTATCATGAGGTTAAGGCGAAGCTGCCGTGCCTGATCACGGCTCTCGCGGAGCTGAACGAGCCGCGTTATATGACGCCGGGCGGCATCTTTGATGCTTATGATGAGAAGGAAGTCACCGTTTGGGGACGAATGACTTAAAGGACTTAGACGATAAGGACATCGGTCTTGCAGGTTCGCCGACGAAGATCGCTAAGGCATCCGATAAGGTAAGAAAGGGTGCGGGCGAGCAGATCAACAAGGATCCGAAGGAGTCGGTTGATTACATTATGAGTAAGTTATTAGAGAAGCATGTCATCTAATCGAAGGAGGATATTGGAATGGCTTTAGAAGATTACAAAGGAGTATATATCTTTGCTCAGCAGGTAGATAATAAGCTGGATAATATCGCTTTCGAGCTGCTTGGCAAGGCAAGAGATCTGGCGAATGACCTCGGCGGCGTTGAGGTTGGCGCGGTTCTTTTGGGCAAGGGCGTTAAAGGTTTGGCGGATGAGCTGGCAGAGTACGGTGCGGATAAGGTTATCGTTGTAGATGACGATAAGCTGGAAGTATACCGCACGGAGCCGTATGCACAGGCTTTGGCTGCTGTTATCAACGAGTTCAAGCCGGAAATCATGTTAGTCGGCGCAACGGCGATCGGCCGTGACTTAGGCCCGACCGTATCGGCAAGAGTTGCTACCGGCCTTACCGCTGACTGTACATCGCTTGACATCGGTAACTTCCCGATCACGGGTACGCCGGGCGATGGCAAGACGAAGGAGAAGCAGCTTCTGATGACCCGTCCGGCATTCGGCGGCAACACGATCGCAACGATCGCCTGCCCGGACAACCGTCCGCAGATGGCTACCGTCCGTCCGGGCGTTATGCAGAAGATCGCTCCGGAAAAGGGCAGAAAAGCCGAAGTCGTTGAGTTCGATGCGAAGCTGGAAGAGACCGACCGTTACGTAGAGATCTTAAAGGTTGTTAAGGATGTATCCAAGAAGGTTGATATCGCTTCCGCAAAGATTCTGGTATCCGGCGGCCGCGGCGTTGGTTCTCCGGAGAACTTCAAGATCTTAGAGGATCTCGCGGATGCGATCGGCGGTACGGTTTCCTGCTCCCGTGCGGTTGTTGACAACGGCTGGAAGCCGAAGGATATGCAGGTTGGACAGACCGGTAAGACGGTTCGCCCGAATGTATATTTCGCAATCGGTATTTCCGGCGCGATCCAGCACGTTGCAGGTATGGAAGAGAGCGATATCATCATCGCGATCAATAAGGATGAGACCGCACCGATCTTCGAGGTAGCGGACTACGGCATTGTCGGCGACCTGAACAAGATCGTTCCGATGCTGACAGATGCGATCAAGGCACAGGCGACGGCATAAGGAGGGATCCTTACGGGATTTTCCTGCGATAAGCCGATGCTTTCGATAGCACAAGACAAATATAAACCGACGCTCCCGAATGAGACGGATCTTTCGGGAGCGTCGTTCGATTTTTTAAGGAGGAATGAACGAATGGCAGATAAGGAAAAGGAGAATTGCGCGAGCGCGTCAAGCTGCGGCAGGGAGAGCTGTGAGGGCTGTCCTTCGGCGGGGGGAGGAGTGCCGGA
>JAFSYD010000021.1 GCA_017443685.1 Lachnospiraceae bacterium
TTCTCTTCGGCAAAAAGCGTTACTGGGTCCGCATTGTGGACATCCGGGGCGCATATGAGAGGATCGATCCGCCCGTAATACAGAAGCTGTATCGGAACGTGGCGCGCCTTTTGCAGATGGATGGCGAAGAAACGGAGACCTTCCGCATGGACCGTTACCGGCGCAACGCGTATTTTGACCTGTTGTTCGGCAATGTGCAAAAGGAAGAGGTCTATGTGGACGAGACCGGACAGCTGTCGGCGGCCGAAATCGCGGAATTAAAGAATCATAATCTTCTGCGCGTTACGGCTTCCGGCGAAGAGGGCGACCGTTTCCTCGTGAAATGGACGCCGGTAGAGGATTTTTCTCTTTCGGGACCGACCGACCGCCATTACGTTCTGCATCGGAGGATGGGACGGCTGCAGTTCGGGGACGGCGTTTACGGACGTATCCCGGAAGCGAGCAGGGTGCCGAATATCAGCATTTCTTATGTGTTCGGCGGCGGCAGCAAGGGCAACCTTGCGGCCGAATCCATACAGCAGATGGATCGCCAGATCGGCTTTATCAATGCGGTGTCGAATCCGGCGCCGACGGTGGGCGGGTGTGATGAGGAGCTTACCGATGAGGCGATCGTACGCATGACCGACCGGATCGTGACGCAGAACCGTGCGGTGACCTGCCGTGATTTTGAGCGGCTGGCATTTGCCTCGTCCCGTATGATCGCACAGGCGAAGGCCATTGCGGATATTGACGAGAACGGCGCCCCCAGGAAAAACGCGGTGACACTTGTGGTTTTAGACCGTGCCTTTGCGAGTGACCGTCAGAATTTTGAAAAGATTTCCGCGCAGATCCATGCGGGGATGCGGGATAAGATCAGTCCGGTACTCATGGCGGAAGGCTTCTTCGTCTGTGAGCCGGAATTTGTCGAATGCAGTGTGAGCGCTGAGATCATCGCCGCGGACGAGGCGGAGATCTTTGCGGTGCGAAGGGCGGTGCATCAGCGGCTTTCCGATTTTATCCGCCCGGCGATGCGGGGCGGACAGGGCGGCTTTGCGATCGGTCAGATGCCGAACCTTCTGCAGCTGCAAAATGAGATCTTTGCGATCGAAGGGGTCAAGGGCGTTATGGGACTTAGCTTAAGAAATCTGATCCCGGGAACGAAAAGCGAGATCGACGCGAAAAATATGCCGAGGGCGGCGTTTGTACTGCCGATCTCCGGCGTTCATGATATTTTGGTAACGACACGGGATATGGAGGATTAAGGGTAGTATGCTTCCCGTACCGAGCTTAGACGATCAGACATTTGAAGAGCTGCTTTCCGAAGCACGCAACGTGATCACCAGCACGTACGCCGACTGGACGAATTTTAACGAACACGATCCGGGCGTGACGCTGTTGGAGCTGTTTGCGATGCTTGCGGAGAACCAGCAGTATTATATGGATCAGATCGGCAGGGAGAATCGGATCAAGTATCTGAAGCTTCTTGGACTGCGGCGCCGCCCGAAGGTGTGCGCCCGGACCTATGTGCATGTTGATACGGAAGATAACCTGCGTCTGATCAGGGGCAGTACGCTTCTGGCGGGAGAACTTTCGTTTGAGATGGAGAGAAACAGATGCGTTCTGGCACAGGACTTAAAGGGCGCGATGGCGGTCTGCGGCGAGGAGAAGCTCGACGCGGTATGGCTGTCGGGACGGCGCAGGGAGCGGATCGGTTTTCTGCCTTTCGGACCTAAGCCGAAGGAGGGGAATGCGTGCATTTTTGTGTTTAAGGAAGCGCCGCCCGCGAACGAATATCTGGCCCTGGGCGTGAACATAAGGCAGGGGAGCGTCGCCCGCAATCCGCTCGCGGATACACCGTTCGTGCCGTTTTACTCGCTGGCTTACGAGTACTATTCGACGGACGGCTGGAAGCCGCTGGATCAAGTCTCCGACGAGACGAAAGGTTTTCTGTACGACGGATCTTTTCGATTTTCGATCGGGGAAGAGCTGCCCTTCGCGCAGCTTTGCGGAGAGGAAGGATATTTCATCCGTGTGCGGATCACGGAGGGCGAGTATGACATTCCGCCGCAGATCACCTATATGAGCATGAACATCGTTGCCGTTAAGCAGCGGGAAACGATCTGCGAGCATGTGGTGTATGAGCCGAAGGAGGAGGATAAAGCGGACGGGACCATTGCCTGTCCCTTATCGACGGAGCTTTCCGTATACGGCAAGACGGAGGTGTACGTGCTGCGCGAAAAAGCGTGGTATCGCATCGAGGATTTTGAGAAAAAGGTTGATCCCGCAATGGGGAATGCGGCTCTTATCGTATCGCTTCCGGCGGGAGAGTCAGCAGATCGCCTGCTTTTGATCCACAGACGGATCTCAATGTGGGATGAAAGCGTGGTGGGAGAGGGAACCGGTTTCCCGGAGCAGGAATTTTCGCTCGAGGATACCGCGGTCTGCGAGGATCCGATCGCTCTTTTGATCGAGGATGAGCAGCATCCGGGCGCATACCGTCTGTGGGAAAGAGTGGATGACTTTGCGGCGTCGGGGCCGGAAGACCGGCATTTTGTATTCGACAGCGAAAGCGGTATGATCCGTTTTGGCGACGGTCGGCGCGGACGGGTTCCCGAGGGGGAGATCCGGCTTGCGTCCTGCGTGCGTACCGAGGGCAGGGGCGGCAATATCCGCAAGCACAGGATCGAACGCTTTGCGCGTGGCGAGCTTTCCAATATCGGGGTTACGAATATTACGGAAGGCTGGGGCGGATGCGACGAGGAAAGCATGGACGACGCTTTCCTCAGGGCAAGGGAATGCTTAAGTCACCCGGTTACCGCGGTTTCGGCAGGGGATTACGAGCGGCTCGCGAAACAGACGCCGGGGCTTGTGATCCTGGACGCGAAGGTGATCTCGGCGGCAGACGTTAAGCGCTTCCGCAAGAACGCCGAAGCCGATGCCGTGCATATCGTCGTGGAACCTTTCGGCTATGAGAACAACCGTTATCTCGAGAAGTTTTACGCGAAGAACATTTTAAACCACATCGAACCCTACCGTATGCTGGGGACCGCGGTACGCATTTATTTCCCGGCGTATGTTGCGGTCGAGGTGTACGCGGAGCTTTCGTGCGCGAGCGTTTTTCTGGATATGGAAGAGCGTGTCCGCGAGGTGATCGGAGAGTATTTCGATGAACGCCAGAAGAGATTCGGGGAAAGCATCATATACAGCAACTTTTACGGTTACCTTTTGCGGCAGGAGTTCATCACACAGGTACGTTCCCTGTCAATCTCGAGCAAAGGCGTAAGCGCGTTTTATAACAGGCTTGGGGACCTTTTGATCCCGCCGCATGCCAAGGTGCGGCTTACGGGGATCAAGCTGTCCCTGTCCATAGGATAGACATATGGCAAAGGGTGAATACTATTTTTTACTGAATAAAAGCGCGGACTACCGGAGAGGATATCTGGACGGCCTTCGGATCGAGGACGGGTTTCTTGCGCCGCCGGCGGAGGTCGGGAGGAACGGGATCTTCATCTCCCGCCTTTACGACAGCCGCACCGAGACGATGCAATGGCACAGGCTTACCATGCGAAAGAGCGGATCCGAAGGCGCGTTTGAGCTTATGATCTTCGCGTCGGATGTCAGGGAGTTTGTCTTCGAAAATGAGCTGGTGGATATCGAGGATTTTATCAAAAACGAAAAGATCCCCATCGACATCAAAAAGAGGGCGCTTGCTCCCTTCTTAAAAAAACGGGTCACGGATACGGACGATGTCTGGCTGCATGACGTTAAGGGACGCTACCTGTGGATATCGGTGGTGATGTACGGGCGGCATGAGCAGGCCAGGATCGAGGAGATCCAGATCGAGTTTCCGGGGCGGAGCATATTAAAGTACCTGCCGGAAATCTACGAAGAGGTGGATGCGGACGGATTCCTCGAACGGTTCTTAGGCGTCTTCCAGACGATCTACGAGGACCGGAGCACACAGATCGAACAGATGGCTCAGCGGCTTGATCCGGACAGCGCCGAAGAAAAGGAGCTTTACGCGTTAGCCGGATGGCTCGGTATCGAATCGCCGCATGTGTGGACATCACAAAGCCTGCGCATCCTGCTGCGTGAATTTTTTGACCTGATCCGACGGCGGGGGACAAGGCAGGGCTTAAGACGGATCCTGACACTTTTTACAGGGACGGAGCCGCTCATTGTGGAGCCGCAGGAAATGGACGATTTTCCGAAGGACAGTCCATACTATGATACCCTCCGTAAGCTGTACGGAGGCGGTGAAAAAAAGATCATGATCCTGCTTTCCGAGGATGTCGCGAAGCCGCGGCTGAAGGAGCAGGTATTGCGGAACCTGATCCGGGACATGTGCCCGGCGTATGTTCCTCACGAGCTGGTGCTCTTGAAACCATATATATTCGCCGGCGCATACAGTTACTTAGGCGTGAACACGACACTTGGCGCATACGGACAGACACGTCTGGACGGAACCTCGGCGGTATCGTTTACCAAGATATGAAGGAAGGACGAAAATGTACAACGCAAAAATGTATCCATTTGAACGCAATCATTATTTCTACGGCAAGCTGTTGTCGGTAGAGGATTTCGAGCTCGAGCAGAAGTACATGAATGACAAGCGCCGGCTCATTAACCGTTTCCTGTTCGGGAGCGGCGTCGTTACGGGACTTACCGTGGTCGATGTGGATGAGCAGACCGTCTCGCTGGAAGCGGGATTTGCGCTCGACTGCTGGGGACGCGAGATCTTCGTTGACGAGCCGGTTCTTCTAAAGCTCTCCGCGATGGAGGGATTTGACGCCTGCCTTAACGCCAATGCGGATGATGTATATCTGTGCATGGAGTACAACGAGCAGGACGCGGATCGGGTGCACTCCATAGCCGCGCCGCAGTCAGCGGTTGACCGGCGCGTACACGATGACTTTGACCGTACGAGAGAGGGGGCCAGACTGTATCTGACCGCGAAGGAGCCGGAGGAGAATATCCGCCCGCAGCTTTCCTTCCGCCATCTGCGCGAGACACAGACCGTGCTTTACGAAGGGGAGAGGGAGCGGATCACGCTGATCGCGCCGCGTTTTGCGGTGAAGGGGGAGGACGCCGTGCTTCGCCTGCACATTGAAAACCGCGGCCGGAACACGTTAGCATTCGCGTTTGACCTGCAGCTTGGCGGGTTCGTATCAGCGGACGGCAAATCCTCGCTTGGCGTAACCTTTGACGAGGAACTCTACGAGAAGAGCGACCAGTATGATGTGACCATTCCGATCACGGCGCCGGAGGGCACGGCGACCGAGGGAATGATCCGTGTGGAGAATGATAAAGCGAAGCTGACGCTTTCGGGCAGTCCGGTCGATACCGCGTTCGGCGCCGCGATCAGTGTCGGATTTGCGAAGGACAGTGTCGCCGGCGCGATCGATGAATATTACCGGAATATGTCCGTTGACAATGTTGCGCTTACGGGAATGCAGATCCCGATCTATCTGGCAAGGCTTTCGGTGACGACGACGGAGGACACGCTGATCATCGAATCCTGTGAAAATGTTCCGTTCGGGCAGTATGTGGGGAATATCCCCCTGATGGAAAGCCTGATGGAGGTTGCCGGGGAAGGCGGCGGCAGTGAAAGAAGCACAAGAACGTCGCAGTCACAGGTTGCTGCAGCGGAAGGCATGGACCGGACAAGGATCGCGCAGGGCGTGTATGACCTTATGGTGGAAGGCGGAAGAAAGGGTGAGGTATCTTACTCCGCGCCCATCGCGCACGGTCTCGGGCTCGGACGCGTGGCGGTCACGCTTGGCATCGAGGAAAAAGACGGCGATGTCATCTACGGATCCAGTGATATTTTTGATTCGAAGGAGGAACGCGCCGTCGATGTGGACATCGCAGCAAAGGTGAATGAGGATGACGGAAGCTTTATCATCGGGGCGCGTCTTAAGGAGCAGTCGGTCGGCGGGCACGTCCGGATCCACTGGACGGCGCTGCGGGACGAGAGGACCGTCTACGAAAAGAGTGAAAAGCGGATCTTTATCAAGCCGAATCTTTTGGAGCTTGGCGTCAGGGAATCCTACGCGCTGGAGTGCGTATGTGAAAATATGATGGAAAAGAGCGTTACCTGGAGTGTTCACGAAAACGGGGGATATATTGACGAGACGGGACTGTATACGGCGCCGAACGATCCGGGCGTATATGAGGTTATGGCGCAGTCGACGGCTTATCCGGATGTCAAAGCCGCAATCTTTGTAGTAGTCAGAGGTGCTTGATTCTCATGGTGATCAAAACATTAGAAGCAACCTATTCGGTGCAGCGTCAGCTGCCGTATGCGCAGGACAACCGGGTGTTTGTCTGCGAAAAGGAGGGGGTAAATGATCTGTTTCTCCTTGTCGAGATTGCGGACAAGGAGACGATACGGACGGCAGTGGACTTTTTGAGTTCGGCAAAAAGGATGCCGGAGTTTTCGGATTTTATTGATTGTTTTTTCGCGGAAGAGAATTTTTACGCGGTATTTGCTTTTTACAACAGCAAGTCCCTTGAGGAGATCTTAAAAGAGGATCATCCGACTCTTCCCGAACGTCTCGCGATGGTACGCGAGATCCTTGAGAAATGGATGCTGCAGAAGCTGCCGCCGTATTTTTCTTATGATACGGCACGGGTTGATTATATCCGGTTTACGGCAGGGACGAAGAGTGTACTGGCCTTCGCGCTTTCGAATCTTGCGCAGCGCGATGAGATCACTTTTGAAAAAGTGCAGCAGCGTTTTTCAAAGCTCTGGGAGGCCGCATTTGCGGAGGAGTTTGCCAAAAAGAGTGTGCCCGAGCTTGAGCGCTTCAAGGAAACTCTTGATAAAGGGGTATATGAAGATGTTCCGGCTCTGTTTGTCGCATATGATAAGCTGGAGGAGGAGATTTTAAAGCAGCCGGAGGGGGAATGGGAAGCGTCGAAAACATGGCCGTTTCGGCTATGGGAAAAGATAAAAGCGGGCTTTCCGGCGGTGAAGCGTATCATAGAGTTCATTTTGCTGTTCGCGGCGTTTATGTTCCAGATCAAATAGGTCCGCCCCAGTATGTCCAGCGGTGGACAGCAGAGGCAGTTCGACCGGATCGGTACGTTAGAGATCCATGAGGATAAGCAGCCGGAAGAAGCAGAGGAAGAAGGGTTTCAACCATGGCGTCGATTACGCAATTCGCAAAGCGATTAACACGATTTTTTATTACCCCGGTACAGATAGCCGCGCGCAAGATCATGATCTTGTTCTCACCGACGAGCATCATGAGCAAGGTGTCGACGGATATCAAGACCGAAGTCAAAAACGCGAAAGGTGTACCGAATACCATCGAGGAATACTTCCTGATCGGACATCGGTATGTTGCGAAAAAGATCGTATATATCGGTACATTGGTGGCAATACTGGTACTGGCATTTATCATCCTGGTGGGAATGCCCTGGGCGATCTCCAAATTTTTTACTCGCACCTTTGTTATCAACTCCGAGAAAATGGTGGGCTATAACGGCAAAGTACGCCTGGTGGATACGGCGGATCAAAAGAAAGTGCTCTTTGAAGGACGGATGGAAGAAGGCCGGATCAACGGGAAGGGAACGCTTTGGGATTACGGCGGCGCGAAGCTCTATCAGGGAGAGTTTCTGATGGAGATGTACGAAGGCAGCGGGGAGACCTTTTACCCGGACGGCAGTACCTGTTACAAGGGCGATTTTGTCAGCAACAATTACGAAGGCACAGGAACGCTCTACTACGAAAACGGTCAGATGAAGTACAAAGGCACGTTCATCGGCGGACTGTATGACGGCATGGGAACGCTCTACTACAAGAATGGCAAGACCGAATATGTCGGGGCGTTTTCCCAGGGACTGTTTAACGGTACGGGCAAGCTTTACGATAAAAGCGGCAGGCTTTTGTATGAGGGTGCTTTCTCGGGCGGGAAAAAGAACGGACAGGGAACCCTGTTCGGCGCGGACGGCGAAGCTCTGTTTACCGGGGATTTTGCCGATGATGTGTCCGTCGAGGGTATGACGACGATATACGATGATAACGGAAATGTTGTCTACAACGGTCAGGTAAAAGACGGAAAATATGACGGCGAAGGGGTTCTGTACGGCGAGAACGGCGAGATCGTCTATGAGGGCTCTTTTGCAAAGGGCAAATACGAAGGCGACGGCAAGCTGTATAACGAAGAAGGTGCTCTTGTATACGAGGGAGCATTCGCGGACGGCGCGTACGAAGGCGACGGCAAGCTGTATGACGAAGAAGGCAAAGTGGTTTATAACGGCGCTTTCGCTGCCGGATTGAAGGAAGGCGCGGGCAAAGTCTACGAGGATGAAGTGCTGATCTATGACGGCACGTTCTCGGAAGATATGTACGACGGCAATGGCATGCTGTATGATAAGGAAACGACCGCGATGGTATACAACGGCGCGTTTTCCCGTGGTCTTTATGAGGGAGACGGCGTGCTGTATGACCCCACGACCGAGATCAAGATCTACGAAGGCGCTTTCCACAACGGCCTTTATGAAGGCGATGGCTGTCTGTATGATGAGAGCGGGCTGCTTCTGTATGAGGGCGCGTTCTCCCAGGGCAAATACAATGGCAAGGGAACGCTTTATGATGCGAAGACCGGGGCGGTAGTAGCCGATGGCGTCTTTTCCGGAGGAGAGGCCACAGAGGCGGCAATAAAAGCGGCGCAGGATGCGGCAGCAGCCGGCGACGCGGGGGCGGCGGACGGCGCGGAACAACCGGCAGACAGCTCTGCGGCAGACGCCGCGGGAACAGCGGCAGGGAGCACTTCACCGAACGTGGTCATCACGCAGTAAAAGAATAAGATCGATCAAAAGGGAGCGAAAAAAGGACTATGGGATTTTCTTCGATCAGTGATATCGGAAAGACGATGGTAAGAATATTAAATGACGCGCTCGTGCCGGATGTGATCCTGCACAACGGCGCTATCGGGCTTTGCGCGCCGAACGACCACGGGGATTTCAATCTCGGCATCTATCTCTATGATGTCGCGCCGAGCGAGGAGGTTTTCGCGCATGGCATGGTCAACACCGGTCTTAAGGAACAGACCTATCCATCGTCGTTCCTGACGCTCCGTTACATGATCACGGCGTATTCCTCCGGCGACTTAAAGTACCGCGCGGAGGAGGATCAGCGCATTTTAGGGCGTGTCGTGCAGGCGCTTGCGGATCATTACGTGATCGGGCAGACCTCCGCGCTGCACGGGGATCCGATGAAAACGCGCATTGAACAGGAGCGGATCGGTCCCTATGAGAAGATCCGCCTGTGGACCTTCCCGAATGAGCCATACCGCGTGACATTATTTTACAAGGTCTCGCCGGTGGAGATCACTTCCGCGCGTACGAAGACCATGACGCGTGTGACCGACCTTTCCATGCTTTTGGGAAACGATGTCGACAATGTTCTGGCAGAGCCGATCCGCGAGATCGGATACAAACGTACGCTGGTGGTTCTGTGCAAGGACTCCACGGACGGTCGCGTGATCACAGGCAACAACGTCCGCGCGTATATCGAGGGAGAGCGTCCGGCGGTCATCAAGGAGGACGGGTATCGGGTATTCTTAAATGTCAGAAGCGATCACGCGACGCTTAAGGTGGAAAGCGGGATCTACGAGCCGTATGAGATGGAACTTGATTTTGGAGAGCGGGACGCCGAAGAGGTGCTTAACATCACCTTAGACCGGTCAAAGACGCACCCGAAATATGCGCATGAGGAGGACGAGGCATGAGTATGTGTGTGTGCATGGGGGCGATGATGCAGTGCAGCTTCGGGATGACGCCGTCCTCGCTTATCGTACCGCCGACCGGTCGTGTCAACAACACGGCGCCGGTGGCGACGATCATGGATAACAAGCCGATCGTGAATATCCCGCCGTTTGGCATGTGCAAGTCCATGGCCAATCCGACAGTCGCGGCAGCTACGGCGGCGGCGTCGGGCGTACTGACACCGATGCCGTGCGTTCCGGTTACGGCGGCACCATGGATGCCGGGCAGCCAGACGGTTGTGATAGGTTCGTTTCCGGCGCTTACCGACAATTCCAAATGTATGTGCAACTGGGGCGGACAGATCTCGATCAATTCCCCCGGATCGAATTGCGTGCAGGTGGGATAACGGGGAGGATTTATAACATATGGGAAAAAGCATTCGGGAACAATTTATTCCAAAAAAGAAGCTGGACTTTTTGCAGATCGACGGTACTTTCGAAGAAGCAAAGCAGAATCTCAAAACGCCCCGCTGTATCGATGCGGGTGTGATGCGGATGGGCATGGCTGACATCGATTTCGGGTTCGATGATAATGAGGCTCCTGCGATGTTTGAGCGGATCGCCGCACAGGTGGAGCACGCGATGCCTTCTTTTGCCGAGTGGGGCGGCGAGGTGGACCACGATCTGGGAACCGGCGTGCAGCTGCTCTTCATGGAGAATAAGACCGGCGCGCTGGGCGCCGCGATCCAGGCGCGGGAGCGCCTGTTAAAGCGGGCGGAAATGATAAGGGACATGACCTTCGGCCTCTCCTATGGCAAAGTAGTTCTCGGAGTCTTAGGGGGCGCGGAGTCTTACAGCGTGATGTCTTTTTCGCAGGTATCGTTCATTTCCGCGTTTTTGCAGCAGGTGACGGGCAAATACTCCGCGAGCATACTTGTGTCGGAGGAGCTGATCCGGCAGGATCCGTCTCTTACGTCGAAATATTCCTGCCGGCTTTTAGGAAAATTTTATTTTGGCAAAATAAAAAAGACACTGAAGGTCTATGACTTTTATGATGGAGATGAGATTGCCGTGCGTACCGCAAAGCGCAAGACGGATCTGCTTTTTGACAAGGGTGTAAGCCTTTTTCTGGCAGAGGATTTTGCACGGGCGCGGAGCTATTTTATCGAGGTGATCAAGGCCAACCGCGGGGATAAGGCGGCGCGTATCTATCTGTCGCTTTGTGATACTTTCAGGGAGAATCCGCCGGAATCTCCCGAAGAGCTTTGTATTGAGAGGGTATGAACGGATGAAGATTAAAACGATCCGAAAGCAGATCATGGTGGCGATGATCGGTGTCATTCTGATCTATTTTGCGATATCCATGGGGTATTCCATGCTGGAATACGCGACCTTGAATCAGCTGATGGACGGCGAAATGGAGCAGGCTTTCGATTTGATGGAGCAGGTCTTAGAGGGGGCCAATCCGGATGATCCGGCGGTTCAGATGCTGATGTCCGACGAGTACTATGACGGGATCCTCAAACATGTCGATGAGAGCTTAAACAAACTCGAGGTCGGATATATTGCCGCTTTAGTGCTGGTTATTGTGATCTCATTTTTGTACTCGCGAAGAATGTCCAACCGTATCGTGAATCCGATCGTGCGGCTCGAAGAGCAGATGAAGGCTGTCGGGGAAGGACATTTAGATCAGATGGTACGCATCGAAAACGCGCCGGAGGAGATCGAGGGACTTGCGAATTGCTTTAATTCGATGACGACCTCCCTGCAGGAGTACATCAGGCAATTAACACAGACGACCTCCGACAAGAACCGTTTGTCGATGGAGCTTACCCTGATGCGGCAGATTCAGGCGAACATGCTGCCGTCCCGGTATCCCACGTTGAATAACGTGATGATGCATGCGGATGTGTGGCGTTTTTCGGAGATCGGCGTTGCGTATTACGACTTTTTCCCGGTGGATGAGTCCCGCCTGGCGCTGATCGTCGGGGATGTGACGGACCAGGGCGTCATGGCGACACTGTTTGCGGTGATGTCGCAGAATTTTATCCGCGGTTTTGCCAAGATGGGTTATGCGCCAAGCCGTATCCTCTCTGAGACCAACAACCTTCTCTCGGAAAAGAACGAGTTCGGATTGAATGTCGCGGTAACGGTGGTGGTGATCGACCATATGACGGGTGAGATCGCCTACGCGATGGCGGGAGGCGAGCCGCCGATCCTGCGGCAGGCGGGAAGCGCCGCAAAGCCGGTATCGGATCAGATGACGATCCCGCTCGGGAACATGGAAAATGTCGGATATCATACGTATAAGACGCGTCTGGCGCAGGGCGATACCTTAGCGGTCTATTCCCATGGTGTGGTGGAAGCGAAGAATGCGGCGAATGAAAGCTTCGGGGCGGGACGCCTTGCGGAGGCGATAGAGGCACGGCTGGGATACGAACTGTCCGAGGCGTCCGAAGAGATCCGCTCGCGCATTCACACATTTACCGGCGGCGCCGCACAGGCCGAAGACGGGATCATGCTTTTGCTTAGGTACCTGGGGTAGGAAAATGAGTTCGGATAAGACTGCATTGTTTTTAAACCGCGGAGAAGAGTCTGCGGATACCGGGGAATTGCTTTCCCTGCTTATGTTTGAGCCGAAGGCGGACGAGAGAGTGTTCCCGGAAAGCATCCGGGAGGATAAACGATCCGCGTGCGCGTTTTATATGTCGGAAATGTCCAGGCAGCAGTATCGCAGACCGGCGAAGCTGTACGGCGGGCATTTGCTGTGTATCTACGGCCCCGAGGGGATCGGGAAGCGGGAGCTTGTATATCAGACGGCAAAGGAGATGGGGGCTCTGCTTCTGTGGATCGACGCGGACAAGCTTTTTTTGGCCAACGCGAAAGAGATCACGGAGATCCTTGGGGCACTTGCGCAGCGGATCAGCCGGACGGGGGCGCTTCCGGTATTCGTAAGTACCCGCGTCGATAAAGAGAAGGAAAAGGATACCGCGGAGAACAGGATCCGGGAGAGTTTCCTGTATTCGTGGCTTGCGAGGGAGAACGGCGCGGCTGTCCTGCTTTCGGCAGAAAAGCCGGATGAGGTGTTTGGCTACCGGCTGCATACCCTGTTCATCGAGCTTCCGATGCTGAGTGTCGGTGAGCGGGTGCTGCTCTGGGAGGAAATGTGCGGGGACATTCCTTTTGCAGCGGATGTGAACCCCTCACAGTGCGCGAACCAGTACATTTTTACCCCGAAAAGCCTTCGTGAGATCTTAAGCGACGCCGTAAAGCGGGCGCAAAGGAACGCCGGAGACGCGGAATATGCCGTTACGGCCGCGGATATCCGTGCGGCGGTAAGCGAACAGAGCGCGAATCAGCTGGGTGCGTTAGCGAAGGAGCTGCATTCTAACTACACCTGGGAGGACCTTGTGATCGACGATGAGGAACAAAGGCAGCTTCAGATCATCTGCGACCAGGTGCGTTACCGGAGCGTGGTGGGCGATCAGTGGGGATTTTACGATAAGTCGGCTTACGGACGCGGGATTACCGCACTGTTTTACGGCACGCCGGGCACCGGCAAAACGATGGCGGCGCATGTGCTCGCCAATGAGCTGGGCCTTAGCCTGTACCGTGTGGACTTATCGCAGATGGTGTCAAAATATATCGGAGAGACGCAGAAAAATATCTCCGAGCTCTTTGATAAGGCGAAGAATACCAACGCGATGCTGTTCTTTGATGAGGCAGACGCTCTTTTCTCCAAGCGGACGGAGGTAAAGGATGTCCACGATAAGCACGCGAACGCCGATACCGCGCATCTTTTGCAGCGCTTAGAGGATTACGAGGGGCTTGTGATCCTTGCGACGAACTACCAGCAGAATATCGACGACGCGTTCAAACGGCGGATCCGCTTCATGGTGCGGTTTGCCTTCCCCGATGAGGATGTTCGTCTTACCTTATGGAAGACGATCCTGCCGAAAGGCGTGCCGATTGACGAAGAGATCCGGTTTGTTTTTTTCGCGAAGCGGTTCGAGCTGCCGGGCAGCGGGATCAAGGAAGTGTTAAAGAACGCCGCTTATCTGGCGGCAGCACAGGACAGAGGTTTGAAGAACTGCGATATAGAGATCGCGTTAAAATACTATTTTGCAAAACTCGGAAAGGTACTTGGAAAGGAGGATTTTCAAACATGACAAAGGCGTGGAGGGAGCAGTTCCTAAATGAACTGTTAAAGCAGGCGAAGATGATCACGGAGGCTGCCGAGCTGAGTGACCATGCCGCGAGCGGAGAGGGACCGATGCTGGTCGCACAATTTTCCACCGTTGTGGACGGCACGGGGATCTGCACATTCGAGACGGAGATTCTGGAGGCATTCGAGGGTGAGCCGGAGATGGAGACCATGGTGACCCTGCCGCTTGAGATCGAAGATGACGATACGTTTACGGAGGTTACGGATGCGATCTTGAATATGAACCTTTACGTACCGTTCGGTCACTTCGGGTATTATTATCCGTCGGGGCAGGTGTATTTCCGTCATCTGGAGTTTTTCGATGTGAATAAGCCGGTGGAAGAGCTGGCGACCGGCGTGATCGAAAAATACAAGAAGATCGCGGTCATCGTCGGGAATGTATTCGGTGCGCTGGAGCGGCTCGCTACCGGCGAAAGCAGCTTTGAGGAAGAAGTGGAGAACGGCACATTGCCGGCACAGGAGTAAGAGCTATGGGATTTATGGATTTTATCAAATCGGTTGGCGGAGCGATCGGCGGCAGCCTTGGGCTTGGCGGCGGTGACAAGAAGGAAGACGGCGGCGGTGAGAAGAAAGGCGGCGGTATCTTAGGCGGTATCGGCGGTATTTTAGGCGGCATCACCGGACTGGTCGGTAAGGATTCGAAGGTCGGCGGCTTCCTGGGCGGTATCGGGCAAAAGATTGGTGCAAAGCAGGAGGAAGGCGGCGGCAATAAGGGCGGCTTTATGGGAATTTTAGGCGGCTTAGGCGGAATCTTAGGCGGCATCGGCGGCATGATGGGTAAGGATTCGAAGGCGGGCGGTGTCTTAAGCGGCATCGGCGGTTTCGCAAGCAAGGCCGGCGGAGGTAAGAGTAAAGGTATCCTTGGCGGCTTAGGCGGAATCTTAGGCGGCATCGGCGGTATGCTCGGCAACTCGAAGGCGGGCGGTATCTTAAGCAGCATCGGCGGAATTATGGGCGGCCTCGGCACGGTCTTAGGCGGTATCGGCGGCAAGCTCGGTAAGGATTCCAAGGCCGGCAAGATCTTACGCGGTCTTGGTGGCGGCCAGGATGAAGAGAAGAAAGAAGAGCCGGCCCCGGAAACTACAACAGAAGGCGCAGGAGAAGGCGCAGACGAAACGAAATCAAAAGAAGAAGTGAAAGAGGAAGTGAAGGAGGAGATCAAAGAGTCTGCATCCGAGGGAGGCAGCTCGGAAACACCTCCCGAGACGAAAGTGGATGAGGTCGCCAAGCAGGTAGCCGAAACCACCACGAAAAAGAAAGGAAAGCGGCGCAGAAGACGCAGAAGAAGATAATGACGGGGGAACTGTTTAAGCCGTTATGAATGAAGCGGAAGAACTATTGCTTACAATATTAGAGGATAACGGCGCGGCGCTGCTTTCGTCGGGCAGGGAGGGGATCGCTTCCGTCGGGAAGATGATCGCTTACTTAGAGCGGGAGGGCGTCGTGTTCTCGCCCGCCGCGATGGGAATCGCGGGGCAGTATTATTACGCGGTCGGTCAGACCGCGGAGATGGAGCGGTGTCTTACGGACGCGGATATCGCTTTCGGCGCGGAGAACCGTTTTGCCATCTACCGGCAGATGTACCGGGCTCTTTTGCATTATGATACGGATGCGGCGCATTATGTGAAGCTTCTGAATAACGCAAGCTTCTATCTGCATGAGCATGGAGAGCCGCTGCCGTTCCTTTTGCCGCAGGATGAAAAGCGGCTGGCGGCAGTCCGCCGCGAGCAGGAGGGGGCGGCAAAACAGCTTTGCGTGCGTACCCTCGGGGGCTTTTCCGTGACGGCAAAAGCGGACGGAAGGGAGCTGCCCTGGCGGACAAGAAAGGGGCGGGAGCTCTTCGCCTATCTTCTGGAGCTGGAGGGACAGACGATCGACCGAAGCCACCTGATCGAGGTGCTCTGGCCGGAGGAGATCCCGAAGAACGCGGTCGCTCTTTTGCACAACATGATCTATAATATGCGCAAGGAGCTTTCGGCATACAGTATGGATGGGATCGTCGTCTATGAGAAGAAGCGCTATCGGCTTTTAATGGATGATATCCAAAGCGATTCCGTGCTTTTGCACCGCGTGATGGACGCTGTCCGGCGTGTGGATATGGAGGAGCTTTCCAAAGAAAAGGAGTTCTTTTTATCGTATCAGGGGGCGTATCTTAAGGATATCGACAGCCCTTGGGCGGATGCGGTGCGCCAGGCTTGGGATGAGGCGTTTAGGATGGGCTGTATGTTCCTGGCGGAGGATGCGGAGCTAAGGCGCGATTACGAGACGGCGGTAAAGCTCTATGACAATATTCTGGCGGTCTCCCCGTATGAGGAGAGCGCGGCGGCGAAGCTGTTGGAGCTTTATACGAGGCAGCGCCGCTGGGAAAAGCGGGAGGAGTGCTTTAAGAGCTTTGCGGCGCGCATGGAAGAGGATCTCGGTATCGCGCCGGGAGAGGAAGTGCTTCTCGCATATGAAATGAGTAAGGCAAAAGCCGGGTAAGAGAGAACCCGGCTTTCTTCATACGAGAGGAAGGGGAAATTGGAGGCATATCGCGACTATCTGGAAAAATTGTATGCGCTGGTGACGAAGCGGCTTCGGCTCGGCGCCATGCGGGCGGATGAGGATACGGCGGAAGCGACCGGGAAGGAGGCGCAGGGAAATCCGGCGGAGACTAAGGCGGCGCGCGTGGAGGCGCTCGCCGGTGAGATCCGCGCTAAGGCGCATCGTCTCCTTGCGATGGAGGAGGAATTGCTCGAGGGCGGGTCATTCGCTCCGCTTCCGTATCTGTACGCGGCGTGCGACGCGGATGATTTCGAGCGGCATACGGCGGCAATGCTGCTGTTTGCGGAGATCTCCTCCGCCTGTGCGGACGGCGTAGGCATCCTGCAGGAGGATGCGGCAAAAACCCGATTTCCTGCTTCAGACGAGGTCACGCCGCGTCTTCTTATGATGACCTATGAGGGCGAATATCACGACGATGACGCGTATCTGTCCCTGCGGGAGGACTCCGTGTTCGGCAGCGTTTTTCTGGAGAAGACGGGGGAACGCGGGATGAACCGCGCCTTAAGTCTGGATGCGAAGATCCTGCGGATGATCCTGACCGGAGCATCGGAGAATACGGATACAGAAGGACTGCTTACGGCAAAGGGCTACGCGTCGGCCGGCAGTCCGATCCCGCATACACAGCGGATGACGGGAGGAGCGCGTCTTTCCGGTGTGATCCTGCCGGAGCATTCCCGTGAGCAGGTAGCGGCCTGCATCGAGAGGGTGCGGCTGGCGAAGAAGGTCTATGACGCGTGGGACTTTGCCCGGGTAGCAGGTTATGGCAGGGGCGTTTCGATGCTCTTTTGGGGACCGCCGGGAACGGGAAAGACGATGCTTGCCCAGGCCGTGGCAAATGAGCTTCAAATGGAGCTTTACCGCGTCAATCTGCCGGCGGTCGTCAGCAAATACGTCGGCGAGACGGAAAAGCATTTAAACGAGATCTTTGAGCACGCGAAGGGGCGCAGGATCGTCCTCTTTTTTGACGAGGCGGACGTCCTGTTCGGGAAGCGGACGGAGATCAAGGAGGCAAACGACAAGTACGCCAATATGGAAGCGGCGTATCTTTTACAAAAAATGGAGGAATATGAAGGGGTTACGATCCTTGCGACGAATTACCGGAGGAATTTTGACGAGGCGTTTTCAAGGCGTCTGACCGCCATCATAACGATTCCGTTCCCGGACGAAGCCGCGCGGCGGGCCATCTGGGAGCTGGTGCTCCCGAAGGAGCTTCGGGGGGATGATGTCGATCTGAACCGCATGGCGGCAAAATACGAGCTGACCGGAAGCGCCATCAAAAACAGCGTCCTTTCCGCGGCTTTTGCCGCGGCAGCCGACGGGGAGGAGCGGATCAGCGATGAGCGTCTGCGCGCCGGCATCCGGGGCGAGTTTGAAAAGCAGGGGAAGACGATGCAGTAAAGATTTTATTGATGAAAGAGATTCGATAACGGAGCGGTGCAGGCTTATGATCTTTCAGGAATTTGACAAAAATAACAGGGAAACAATCAAAAACCTGCGGGAACGGGACAAAGAGGCGCAAAGCTCTTCATCCGTCTGGCATGCGCAGTATACGGTCGACGAGGAGCGCACGCGGGCGAACGTCCACGAGCGGGGGCAGGAGCAGAAGAAGGAAGACTCCGTTTTTCCGGAGAAGAAGGAGCGCGGCAAAGAAGGCGATAAGGAAAGCCGGATGCAGGAGGTCTTTCACACGGAAAACGCGTTTGCGAGACTGTCTTTGGGGCTGAACGAAAAGGGGGAGTCTTCTTTTGTTGTGGCGCGCAAAACGCGTGCGGACGAAAAAAGCACGGAGCGGAGTGAGCGGGAGCTGGACGAGCAGCGATCTTATAACTGGCACGTTGTGGGCGGAGATGATAAGGCGAACCTCAACAAGCCGGCAGAGAGCGCGTTCGGCTTTTATCAGACCGACAAGGGCAAGATCGCGCCTCATACGCGGGCACACAGGATCCTTTCACGTTCGCAGGAATTTGCGAATCTGACGGGGAATATGATGACGGAGGAATTCGTGCCGCCCGGGACGTCGAAAGCTGGGGATACGAAGGAGCTTACCGCACGGCAGCTGACCCTGGAGCATCAGCTGGCAATCGCTCTGGAGCGTGGCAAAAAGAAGAACGAGGCAAAGAAGGATAAAGAGATCATTCCTAAGGCGTGGCAAAAGGAAGAGATCAAAGGAAAGCCGAAGAAAAATAAGGATGAGACCGCTCCGAGGCCGGGGAATCGGAAGAATCCGTATGAGGAAGAGGATGATTGGAACGGATTCCCGGCCGATGAGGAAAATCATTCCGGCGGTTCGTCCGGGGGATGGTTCGGCGGGTCATCCGGTGGTTCTTCCGGTGGATGGTTCGGCGGTTCATCCGGTGGTTCTTCCGGTGGATGGTTCGGCGGATCATCCGGCAGACGGTCCGGCGGTTCATCCGGCGGATATTCCCGGTTTATCGGAAGGGGAGCGGTTGCCGCAGCGAAGACCGGGGGCGCATTGTGGGTCGGGCGAAAAGGCCCGGCAGGGATGCCCGACGCGTCGGCCGGCAAACCGAAAAAGCCCCATAAGCTGCGTCCGATCAGGGGCAGGAAGAAGCGTATCAAAAGGGCGCAAGCCCCGGGAATGAATCTGTCAGGGGGCATCGCCGGCTTGCGGACGGGATCGCGGGACAGCTTAAAGTGGCTGGCATTTTTTGCGATACCGATGGTGCTGAACAAAGAAGAGGAAGAAAAAAAGAAACCGAAAGGGAAAAAGAAAACAAAAAAATAAAAGGGATGTTTATAAAATTGTAGAGAATATACGTATATAATTTTCTCTATCAGTAAACGGGAGGGTTGTATCCCGTGATCGATTTTTTACCAATATACGAAAGGAGAATCATTTTTTATGGCTGAGTATTTGTCACCGGGCGTATACGTCGAAGAGTTTGACTCCGGCGCGGTCCCAATGGAAGGTGTAAGCACAAGCACAGCGGGTTTTGTCGGTCTGGCGCAGAGAGGACCGGTTGAAGGTCTTCCGCAGCTGATCACGAATGTTGCGGATTTCGGCAGAACCTACGGAGGTTATTTATCGGAGAACGAGTTTGGACAGTATCGCTTTTTAGCATATGCGGTTGCAAGCTTTTTCGCAAACGGCGGTGCGCGCTGCTACGTTATGCGTGTTGCTCCGTCGGACGCTAAGATGTCTTCGGGTACGGTAGGTCCGCTTACCATCACGGCGAAGAATCCGGGTACCTGGGGCGATGACATCACCGTTTCCTTTACGCCGGGAAGCAAGGCTAAGACGCAGATCCTTGAGATCATCAATGACGGAGGCAAGAAGAAGTATCGCGCGAAGAACGCGGCGGGCTTCAATGCGGGCGATGTGGTTGCGTTCACGGATGGCGATAAGGTTACCTATAACCGCATCGTAAAGAATCAGGACAACATCATCACCTTTGAGAATGATTATCCGGATTCGATCGTGGATACGAACCTCCTTCCGGAGAAGACGATCTCCACCTGTGAAGTTACGGTCATTGTAAAGTATGACGATCAGGTTGAGACCTATGAGAATGCTTCCTTTAATATTGAGGCTTCGAACTTCATCGAGAAGATGACGGCCAAGTCCGATATCGTTACCGTTACGTTCAATGGCGGCGCGGCACCGGGAGCACCGGCGGCACCGGCAGGCGGCGATGATAAGAAGGATGCAAAGAAGGCTCCGGCACCGGCAGCACCGGCAGCACCGGCAGGGATCGCGGCTCCGATGGATATCTTAAAGGTTTCCGGCCTGACGCTTACGGGCGGAAGCAACGGTTCGGTTGCCAACATTACAGCCGGCGATTTCATCGGCGTAGACAAGGGCGCAGGCAAGCGTACGGGTATCCAGGCATTTTTGGATAATGACAACGTTTCCATTATGGCGGTACCGGGCGTTACGGATCCGAACGTACAGCTTACACTGGTTGGTCACTGCGAGAGCTTAGAGAGCCGTTTTGCCGTATTGGATTGCCCGAGAGACGCTAAGAAGGTGGATGACGTTATCGCGCATCGCGACATTTTTGATACGCAGTATGGCGCTATGTATCATCCGTGGCTGTCCGTATTCGATCCGCTGGATAAGAAGAATATCCCCATTCCGCCGTCAGGCGCTGTGATCGGTATTTACGCGAGAAGCGACAATACAAGAGGCGTTCATAAGGCACCGGCCAATGAAGTTGTCCGCAACTGCGTAGGCCTTGATGTTCAGTTCAATAAGGGCGAGCAGGACATTTTGAATCCGAAGGGTGTCAACCTGATCCGTACATTCCCGGGACAGGGCATCCGTGTATGGGGCGCGCGTACCTTATCGAGCAACGGCCTTTGGAAATATGTCAACGTTCGCCGTCTGTTCATCTTCGTAGAAGAGTCTATCCGCGCGAATACGAGCTGGGCAGTATTTGAGCCGAACGATGAGACACTCTGGGTTCGCGTAAGACGTACGATCAGTGTATTCTTAACCAACCTTTGGAGAGAAGGCTCTCTGATGGGCTCCTCGCCGGAGGAAGCATTCTTTGTCAATATCGGCAGAGAAACGATGAGCCAGGATGACATTGACAACGGCAGACTGATCTGTGTGATCGGTATCGCTCCGGTGAAGCCGGCAGAATTTGTAATCTTCCGCCTGACGCAGAAGACTAACGAAGCCGAGTAATTGAGAAAGGAGAATGAATAAATGGCACAGCAGGGCTACCCGCATGGGAAATTTAGATATAAAGTTGAGATTGACGGCTTGGATGCCGGTGGATTCTCTGAAGTTACCGGTTTTGACGCGTCCATTGATGTAATGGAATACCGCGAGGGGGATGATGTTACGACACCGAAGAAGATCCCCGGCCTGAAGAAGTACGGCAACATCACGTTAAAGCAGGGTTTGGTTGACTCCATGGTAATGTATGACTGGATCATGGAGGGTGTCAACGGCGCTGTGAACCGCAAGACGATCACGATCACGCTTTTGGATGAGGAAGAAGCGGCGGTTGCGTCCTGGCAGGTGATCAACGCATGGCCGATGCACTATACGGCTCCGGACTTCAATGCTTTATCGTCCGAGATCGCGATCGAGTCGATGGAGATCGCGCATGAAGGTATGACGAGAACGCAGTAAGATATAAGGATAAGGCGAAAGGTCCCCGTCACGGATTTTTATGACGGGGGCTTTTTTTTGTTGAAAAAATGCGCAACCTATTATAATATGAATATCAGGATCATAAGAGGTTCATCCGCGGATCGTTTTATTTCAAAAACGAAAGACGGAAGCCGGAACGAAAACAGTTTTGAAAATCAGGCAGGGGTTATAATTATGGCGTACGATCTGATCCCCGGGTACGAATTTGAAGTACAGCTGGGAATGTTTATTACGATCAATTTTATGAAGATATCGAATATGTCTTCCGCGGGCGAATTCGATGTGCGGGCTGACGGCGGCAATAATGAGCGAATGTTTTTTTCCGCAAAGCCGCACCGGACGCCGGACACGCTGACGTTTCACAAAGGATGGTCATCCAGTCTGGCGTCTATGGCGCTGTCGTTTCTGACGCCCGGCCTCAAGATAGAAGGCATTATGATCATGGTAAAAAAGGACGGCAAGCTCAAGAAATCTTTTTACATCGAGCAGGGCATTTTGACACGGGTCTCGTTTTCGGATCTGGACGCCATGAATTCGAGCATTATCATTAAGACGATGGAGATCGCTCATACAGGGCTTAAGGAAAACGGTATATGAAAAAGCAAGCGTCACCTCCGCTGCGCCAGGCGCGGGAGATCGGGTTAACCGCAGTATTAAGGACAGTACGAATAGCACCGAGAATTTCCGGAGATTTTGCGTCTTCCGTTATGGGAAAATACCTGGGGACGGAGAATTACCGGAATTTTTTTGCGCGCATGGTATTTCATATCCTTCCGGAGGGAGAGGACAGGGAGCGGGAAAAAGAAAAGCGCGAGGTTGTGCATCATACGCATGTGTATCATCGGTATGTGCGCGTTTATCAGACGGTGCATAGCGCACCCGTGTACCGCTACCGGTATCTGCGCAGCCGGGATAGGGCGCAAGGCGACCGCGTACATCCCGTGCTTCGGATCACCGACGGCCAGGCAGAGATTAAAAATGTAAAAAA
>JAFSYD010000244.1 GCA_017443685.1 Lachnospiraceae bacterium
ACATAGCCCGGGTTCATGGCCATGTAATGGTCGAACATAATCTCGCCTTCCGCCACCTGGATGCCCTTGATCTTGATGATATACTGCGACGGATTCAGCTGGATATTGTCGCGCAGACGGATGATCGGCACGACCGTACCAAGCTCTAACGCGATCTGTCTTCTTATCATAACGACGCGGTCCAAAAGGTCGCCGCCCTGATTGACATCGGCCAGCGGAATGATACCGTAGCCGAATTCGAGCTCGATCGGATCCACCGAAAGAAGCGATACCACGTTCTCGGGGCGTCGGATCTCCTCTGCCTCGTCCTCTTCCTCCGCGATCTCCGTCTCGATCTGCGCTTTGCCCATCGTCGTCTGCATCGAGCGTCCCGCAACGATAAATGCCGAGCCGAATGCCGCAAACAGGAAGAAATTAAGGGGCGTAACCGTACCAAGGAAGATCAGGGCACCGCCGACGATATAAAGCACCTTCGGAATGCCAAACAGCTGCTTTACGAGCATGCCGGACATATCCATCTCCTTCGACCCCTTCGTTACCAGAATACCGGTAGAAAGAGAGATCAGCATCGAAGGGATCTGCGAGGAAAGACCGTCGCCGATCGTTAATATGCCGTACTGGTTCAGTGCGTCCACGGCCGGCATACCGGCGCGGGTCACACCCATGATCACACCGCCCGCCAGGTTGATCGCGGTAAGGATCAGGCCGGCGGTAGCATCTCCTTTTACATACTTCGTGGCACCGTCCATGCTGCCGAAGAAGCTCGACTCGTCCTGCAGCTTCTGCCGCCTTACCTTCGCCTCTTCGTCATTGATCGCACCCGTATTCAGATCGGCATCGATCGCCATCTGCTTACCGGGCATCGCGTCCAAAGTGAAACGCGCCGTAACCTCGGATACTCGCTCCGAACCTTTGTTGATAACAACAAACTGGATGATCACCAGAATGATGAAAACGATCGCACCGATGATGATATCGCCGCCGCCGACGAACATACCGAACGTCGTGACAACGTTACCCGGTGAGCCCGTCGTCAATATGAGACGCGTCGAGGATACATTTAAGGAAATACGGAAAATCGTAGTAAAAAGCAGGATCGTCGGGAAGTTAGACATATCCAGAACTTCCTTGCAAAAGATCGTATTCATCAAAATGATCAGTGCCACGGAAATATTCAGTGCCAGCATCACATCAAGCAAAAAGGACGGGATCGGAACGATGAAGAACACAACAGCCGCCAAAATATAGGCGGTGATCCCGAGGTCAGTTCGCTTTATTCCGGTTCTCTGTTCAACAGCTTCCAAAATTCGTCTGCCACTCCTTTATCCTAAAGTAACGCCACTGATCAAAAGCGCCCTTCTTTTGCCGAGAAGATTGCCGCCAGGATCTCCGCCACCGTCTGGTACAGCTCCGGCGGGATCTCCCCGTCCACTTCCACGCTTGAATAGATCGTCCGCGCCAATGGCTTATTCTCCACGATCGGGACGTCATTCTCCCGCGCAACGGATTTGATCTTTTCCGCAAGGTAATCGGCGCCTTTTGCCACAAGTACGGGGGCCGCCGCCACCTCAGCGTCATATTTTAACGCGACCGCAAAGTGATCCGGGTTCGTGATGACCACGTCTGCCTGCGGGACATTCTGCATCATTCGCCTCTGGGACGCCTCCCGCATCCGCTGCTTGATCTGTCCCTTGATCTGCGGATCTCCTTCTGCGTCCTTGTACTCATCCTTGACTTCCTGCTTCGTCATCTTGATGCTCTTTTTGAACTTGTACTTCTGGAAGATGAGGTCAGCGATCCCGATGATGATATATACGAGACTGATCCGAAGTCCCGTCGAAAGTACAAGATCCCCGATCAATGCAATTGCCTGATTCAGATCCATTTCGTAGAGAAGAAAGATCTCCCCCACGTGATCCGCCAGCGATGTATACGCGATCACCGAGATCATCACGATCTTAACGAGGGAAAGCGCCAGATTGAACAACGACTGCGCGGAAAAAATACGCTTGAATCCGTTGATCGGATTGAATTTGTCAAATTTCGGCTTTAAGGGCTCCCAAGTGATCTGAAACTTGAACTGCAGCCCCGTCGAAAGCGCCGCCACCACAAAACCGACAATGAAAAACGGCGCCATAATGATCATCATCTGCAGCAGCACGTTGCGGATCAGAATGTCCGTATCGTGCACCGAAAGTCCGCTGCGCGAAGTGGTGATGATGTCCGGGATCAGATTTGCATATACCCAATGAAAGATTCCGGTAAAATGCGTTCCCAGAAACTCCATCGTTACCCGAAGGACGATAAACATCGCTACAAGCTCAAGTCCGTGCGCCAGCTCCTGACTTTTACCGACCTGCCCCTTTTTACGGGTGTCGGACAGCTTCTTCGCGGTCGGGTCTTCGGTCTTATCGTCACCGAACCATTGCAGATCGTAAGGCAGCAAAGCCCCGTCTGCAAACCGCACGATACGGACATCATCGATAAACCAGCGATATTCCGTCATCCTAATACAACCCCTGCACCATGATCCGCATCATCCGCCGCATCTCGTTAAACAACATTGCGCAGACCTGCGGGAACAAAAACACACATAGAAACAATACTACAAGCCCCACCAGCACTTTGATCTGCATACCGACGGAAAACATATTCAGCTGCTGCGCAACTTTTGCCATAATACCGAGGACACAGTTAAGGATCAAAATCACCGCGAAGATCGGCAGCATGATCCGAAATGCGATGACAAACAGATCCGAAAAATACAGGATGAACCCGCTTAACAGCTTGTCCGTCCGAAACACCGTCCCTCCGAGCGGGATCAGCGTAAACGAATCAATGACTGCCTCTAAAATGTAACGGTACATATCTGATGTAATAAGGAACATCAGCATAAAATAATGGTAAATATTACCGGTGATCGTCACCTGCGTGTTCATATTCGGATCAAATTCCGTCGCCATCGAAAGTCCGATATCCATATCGATCAGGTTGCCCGCGAACAAAATGATCGATGTGCATATGCTTGCGGCGTATCCGATGATCAGCCCCGTGACAGTCTCCTTTAATACGATAAGTCCGTATCCGAATGCCGTCTCGTAAAAAACCTCTTCGGGCTCAAACGCAAAAAGTACAAGGATTGATAAGATCGCTGCAAAACCGATCTTCGTCCGGTTCGGCGCCCCGTCCATGGAATAGAACGGTGCAACAAACAAAAAAGACGCGATCCGTACAAACACAAGCAAAAACAGTTCAAAGTTGGCAAGCGTAAATCCCTGCTCGTACATAAAAGCTTACCGGATATAGATGGAAAAATCCGTCCACAGCGTGTTGATGTACGACATGATCGTATTCATAATGAAGTCACCGAATACGATCAATGCAATAAAAATAGATATAATCTTCGGCACAAAGGTCAGCGTCTGCTCCTGGATCGACGTAACGGTCTGAAACACACTGATGATCAGCCCGACGATCAGAGAGATCAACAACATCGGCGCCGAACACATAATGATCGTGTACATCGCGTCCCGCATGATATCAAGCACCGCTGCTTCCGTCACAAAACATCCCTTCTTTCCAAATAAAAGCAGTTAATAAAACGTCTTCACAAGCGAGCCGATCACAAGGTTCCACCCATCCGCCAATACGAACAGGAGGATCTTAAACGGCATTGAGATCGTCGTCGGCGGCAGCATCATCATACCCATTGACATCAGCACCGACGCCACCACCATATCGATCACGATAAACGGTATATAGATCAAAAAGCCGATAATAAACGCGGTCCGAAGCTCACTTAAAATAAAACTCGGCACGATCACGCGAAACGGCACATCATCATAGTCATCATATGTGATATCCGCTATTTCGCAAAAAAGGTTCAGATCCTTCGTCTGGGTCTGTCCGTACATAAACTCCCGAAAGGCATCCTCCGTGATATCCAACGCCTCTTCCTGTGTGATCTCACCCCTGTCTAAGGGCTGAAACGCCTTGTCGTTGATCGTCGTAAATGTCGGCCACATAATGAATAACGTCAAAAACAACGCCAGACCGATCATAATCTGGTTCGGAGGCGAAGTCTGCGTACCGACAGCGATCCGGATAAAATGCAAAACCACGACACATCTGGTAAAAGACGTCAGCATCACCAGAATCGACGGTGCGAGCGCGATCACGGTAAGGATGATCAAAATCTCTACCGTTGCCGAAAGACTTCCCGTCTCCCCGTCAAAATCAAGCCGAAATCCCGTCCGGTCCGGCCGGCTGCCGGTCACATCATCCGATGCGTTGGGTGCATTTTCCGTCGCACCATACTCCGTTGCATACACTACCTGCTGCGATGCCAAAAAAAGCGAAAGCGAAAGAACGATCCCCGCCAGAACCATGCTGCACGCGCAATAGATTTTCGCCAATCTGCTCCAAAGCGAACCCTTTTTTGCCTTCATCATCCGTCGTGCCTACTCTTATCGAACTGCTTTTTAAACATATCAAGAGCCGCACCAAAGCTTTGTGCGGATCTATCCGAATCATGTACTTCCGCCAAAGAAGATATCACAAGCTCCTCTACCGGTATCTCGCCGATCATTGTAATCTCATCTTTGCCGACACCGACCACAAAATAGCGTCCGCTGCCCGCGCGGATCACGGCAAGATACTTGTTCGAAGAGATACGCATCGTCTCTATGATCTCTAAATTCCTGCCGGACATCTGTGTCTTCTGATATCCGGCGATCCATTTTGTCGCGTAGCTCGTAAGCACGAGCACGCCGACAAAAATAAACAGCACGAAGCAAAGACGTAAGATGTTCTCCGCCGATGATACGAGTAGCATGATCAGCCGATAACTTTTTTAACAGCCTCTAATACACGTTCTGCCTGGAACGGCTTAACAATAAAGTCCTTCGCGCCGGACTGGATCGCCTCGATAACCATCGCCTGCTGTCCCATTGCCGAACACATGATGACACTCGCATTCGGATCCTTTTCCTTGATCCCCTTTAATGCGCCGATACCGTCAAGCTCCGGCATCGTGATGTCCATCAGGACCAGATCCGGATTGCATTCCGAGTAAGCCTCGATCGCCTTCACGCCGTTCTCAGCTTCACCGACAACATTGTAGCCGTTCTTTGTGAGGATGTCCTTGATCATCATCCGCATGAATGCCGCATCGTCACAAATCAGAATGTTCTTTGCCATTTTCTTTCTCCTTACTTCATTATTTCTGTTATCCGAATCCCGAAGGATTCTTCAATAACAACCACTTCACCTTTTGCCACATATTTGCCGTTCACCAGTACATCGATGGGTTCGCCGGCGATCTTGTTCAGCTCGATGATCGTACCCGGCGCAAAATCCAGGATGTCATGGATGGACTTATGCGTCCTGCCGAGCTCGACAGTCACCTCCAACGGCACATCCATAATAAGATCTATGTTCTCCGGCACTCCCGCCATCGGGTAACTGCCGGCAAAAGGCGTAAACTGCGCAGGTGATACATTGACCTGCTGGGGCGCCTGCTGCATCATCGGAGGCGGAGCCATCATCGGCTGCGCTCCCATCATCGGCGGCGGCGCACCTCCCATCGGCTGTTGCTGAGGCGCTGCTGCAGGCGGAGGTGCCGCTTGCTGCTGCGGCGCTTCCGGCGCAGGTGCCGATTCAAACGCACTGTCATCCACCGTGGATGCAGAGTCGCTTTCCATGTTCGCGGCTACCGCTTCGCACATTTCCTTCGCAAGCTCGACCGGATACATCTGCATCATCGTCGAATCGACCAGATCACCGATCTTCAGATTGAATTCGATCTTAATGAAGACACCCTTGAGGAAATCGTCGATCTCCGCTCCATCCACCGAATCCTTTAATGTGATAAGCTCCGAAGTCGGCGGTGAAATATCGATCATCTTCGAAAGCATTGTCGAAAGAGACGTCGACGAAGAACCCATCATCTGGTTCATCGCCTCGGAGATTGCCGACAGATGCAGCTCTCCGATCTCCTCTTCATCGGCGGCAGTACCGTCGCCGCCCATCATCAGATTCGTGATGACCTTAACATCATGCTCCCGAAGGGCTAATATGTTACTGCCGTCCAGACCCTTCGTATAGCCGATCTTGACTAAGACACAGGGCTTATCATATACGGATGCGATCTCATCCCACGTTGCTTCGGAAACGACCGGAGTGGAAATATCCACCTTCTTGTTGACAAGGGAGAAAAGCGTCGTCGCGGCTGTTCCCATGCTGATGTTCGCAATTTCGCCGATCGTATCGATCTCCTGCGCCGTCAGCTGCCCGCCGGAAGAACCGCCGGTTGTCGCGCCGCCTGCGGCAGCACCGGAAAACAACGCATTTATTTCTTCCTGCGACAGCGTAGTGTCAGCCATCTTGCTCCTCCCTCACTACCGTGGTGATCCGAACCGCGTAATTCTTGCCGGCGGCTCCGGGCAGGGCAGTGAATTTTTTCATGTCTCCCACAAATATATCCAACTCATCATCCACCTTACGGTCCAGACGTATGATATCGCCGATCTGCAAGCCGATGAAATCGCTTACATTGATCGCACTATTGCCAAGCACTGCCGTAACCGGCACATTCGCCTTCGTGATGAGCGCCTCAATCTCATCGGTATAAACTTCATCATCCGCATCCTGCATCTTGGAATACCAGAACTTGGTATTTAGTTTATCCATTACCGGTTCCAATGTCAAATACGGAAGACAGATATTGATCATCCCTTCCACGTCGCCGATCGAAACGTTGATCGTTACGATCGCGATCATTTCGGTCGGGGAAATGATCTGCGCAAACTGCGGATTCGTCTCGATCCGCTCCAGGCGCGGGC
>JAFSYD010000245.1 GCA_017443685.1 Lachnospiraceae bacterium
GATCCGACGATGACGCGGACGATCAAGAACCTCCTCTCTCCCAAGTATAACGTGTATATGGCCGGCTCGGGCATGAACGCGATCACGTTTTTGGCGAAGAACTCCGTGGATCTGATCCTGCTTGACTATGAGATGCCGGTCGTATCGGGCGCGAAGGTGCTTGAGATGATCCGTTCGGAGCCGGCGACCGCGGGGATCCCGGTGATGTTCTTAACCGGCAAGTCCGACCGCCAGACAGTGATGGAGGTGCTGGCATTGAAGCCGGCGAAGTATCTGCTGAAAAGCATGCATCCGGCGGAGTGGATCAAAGAAGTGGATGATTTCTTTGCTTTCTCCGCGAAATAAAGGATAATACCATTATGAAAAAGGCGATCATTTTTGACCTCGACCATACGCTGTATGATTTTGTAAAGCCGCATTTGGCGGCGATCGAAGCGACGAACCGCTATATGCACGATAAGTTCGGCTTTACGATGGAAGAGGCTGACGAAAAAGGAAAAGAGGCGTACCGCCGCGTCAAGCAGAAGGTGGGCGAGGCGACGGCAGCGACGCACAGCCGGACGTTAAGGTACCAGACACTTTGCGAGGAGAACGGGCAGAATGCGTTTTTACACGCGCATATCATGGCGGATCTGTATTGGGACACCTTTCTTTCGGTGATGGAAGGGGACGATGCGGTACTGCCGGTGCTGAAAGCCTTAAAGGCGCGCGGGATCAGGATCATCCTGGGGACCGACATGACGGCGGATATCCAGTTTAAGAAGGTCGAAAAGCTCGGACTCGGCAATGTGATCGACTATATGGTGACGAGCGAGGAAGCCGGCGGGGAGAAGCCTTCGGCGCGGATCCTTGATCTTTGCCTGAAAAAGGCGGGCTGTGATAAGAGCGAGGCGGTCTTTATAGGGGATCATCCGTTAAAGGATGTGACCGGACCGATCGCTTACGGGCTGGATGCGGTATGGTGCCGGCATTTTAACCCGGAAAAGTTTTTGGATATGATGGGGATCGCCGTGGATATTAAGGATCCGATCCCGTACCGGTTTGAACGGTACGAGGATTGTGTGACGCCGGACGGGATCTCTTTCGGTGGACTGCAGATATAAAAGGGGGAACAACTATGAGCAAGCGGTATACTTTGGAGAACGAACACATTATGATCGAAGTCGATGCACACGGTGCGGAGCTTACGTCGATCAAAGATAAGGAATCCGGCAGGGAATACATGTGGTCGGGGGATTCGGCGTATTGGGGGCGCGTTTCGCCGGTTCTCTTCCCTGTGGTCGGCAATTATAAGGATCATAAGACGACCTACCGGGATAAGGTGTATGAGAGCGGCCAGCATGGCTTCGCGCGGGACATGGATTTTCACCTTGCGTCTAAGATGGAGAGTGAGCTTTGGTTCGTCTTAAAGGATAACGCGGACACACTTGCCCACTATCCGTTCCATTTTTCGCTTCTGATCGGTTACCGGATCGCCGGACGCAATATCCGCGTGATGTGGAACGTGATGAACGACGATTCGCGGAATATGTTTTTCTCGATCGGCGGGCATCCGGCGTTTGTCTGCCCCGTGGAAGGGTGCAGCATCGAATTTGATGAGCCGGGACCGCTTATCGCGGGAGTTTTGGATGAGAACGGCCTGCTTTCGGACGAAACGAGGGAGCTTCCCTTATCCGGCGGCAAGCTGGCGCTGTCCCACAGCCTTTTTGACAGGGACGCACTGATCATCGAGAACCAGGTGCACGCCGCGACGCTGTACGGACAGGACGGAGTCGGGATCCTTTCGGTTTCGTTTGACGCGCCGCTTCTGGGACTCTGGTCTCCGGCGGGCAAGAAAGCGCCGTTTGTCTGCATCGAGCCGTGGTACGGACGGACGGACAAAAGCAGCTTTACCGGCGATCTGACCGAAAGAGAGTGGGGCAACGAGCTGAAGCGCTCCGAGGTATTCAATGCGCATTATGATATCCGCATTCATTAAATGTTATAAAAAGGAGATTACCAATGGCGAACGATAACAGGCTTTTTGAGATCAAAGAAGGTGTGAACATCACCGATGAGGTGGTTGCGATCGTTGCGGGACTCGCGGCGACCGAGGTGGAAGGTGTGGAAAGCTTAACCGGGGGGCTTACGAACACCATCATCTCTAAGACAGGGATGAACAAGCTGCAGAAGGGCGTACGGATCGTTAAGAACGCGGACGATTCCATCACGGTGCGTCTGTCGCTTTCCATCCTCTACGGATATGAGATCCCGACGATCTGCGGACAGGTACAGGATAAGGTAAAGGCGTCCATCGAGAATATGACGGGCATTACGGTGAACGAAGTGGATATCCGGATCGCTACGGTTTCGGTGGTTAAGTAATTCGGTAAGGACTTATGACACGACGGGAAGTTAGGGAAGAAACGTTCAAAATGCTCTTTATGCAGGACTTCTGCGAGGCGGACGAGATGTCGGAGATGGTCGCTAATTTCATTGCGGTAAACGACGTTTTAGGACGAAAAGAGGAAGGGAAGGATGAAAGATGCGAGCCCGATCCCGATTTTTCCTTTGTCCGCTGGGCGGATGAGGACAAAAGCTATGTCGAAAAAAAGGTCGCGGATCTTTGTGCCCACACGAAGGAGCTGGACGCGGCGATCGACGAGGCGGTGGAGGGCTGGACAACGCTTCGGATGAGCAAGGTGGATCTGACGCTTCTTCGGCTGGCGCTTTATGAGATGCGCATGGAAGGGCTGGATCCGGGCATCGCGATCAACGAAGCGGTGGAGCTTGCGAAGGTATACGGCGAGGAACGTTCTCCTTCCTTTGTGAACGGTATTTTAGGTAAGCTGGCATGACACGGCATATATATACGGTCGGACAACTGAATACCTACATCTACAATCTGTTTGATAATGAGCCGTTTTTAAAAGAAATGCAGGTGGTCGGCGAGGTCTCGAATCTGAGC
>JAFSYD010000246.1 GCA_017443685.1 Lachnospiraceae bacterium
CCGGAGACGATCTTAAGTCATACTTTTTATATGACACATAAAAAGGAATTTTACAAATTCTATTATGACAAGATCTTGATCGACGGGATCGAGCCGAACGCAGCTCATAAAAAGCTGGCAGAACTCGAGGAAAAAGGGAAGCTTACAGCTGTTGTCACGCAAAACATTGACGGTCTGCACCAGAAGGCAGGCAGCAAAAAGGTGCTCGAGCTGCACGGCAGCGTGCTTCGGAATTACTGCGTTTCCTGCGGGGAATTCTTTGATCTTGATTATATGATGGAGCAGAAGGAAAAAGGCATTTTTGAGCCGAAATGCGACAAATGCGGCGCCGATATCAAGCCCGATGTCGTCCTGTACGAAGAAGGACTCGACCAGAATACCATTTCCGAGTCTGTCCGCGAGATCGCGTCGGCAGATCTTTTGATCATCGGCGGCACCTCTTTAGTCGTGTATCCGGCAGCTGGACTGATCGATTATTTCCGTGGTGATAAGCTTGTGCTCATCAATAAGTCGGCGACGGCGCGTGACAGTTCGGCTGACCTTATCATCACGGACAGTATCGGCGAAGTTTTGGGTGCGATCCGCGTATAAATATCCGACAGATCTCGCTCGAAAATGTGACCGTATATCTGTATGGTGCGAAAATGTGACGATACGCCGCCGGAATTCCCGCTTTTTTTAAAAAAGGGCTTGAATTATTCGATTTCGCGTGGTATCATTTGGTTTCGTGGTATATGATATGGCGAAAGCCTGATATCCTTGCTTCCCGTCCCCGCGGGAGGCCAATAGTCCAAAAGGAGGTAAGAAGATGCACAATTATGAATTAGCGCTCGTCGTGACAACGAAGATCGAGGACGATCAAAGAGCCGCTGTTGTGGATCGGGCGAAAGAGTACATTGCCCGCTACGGCGGTAACGTGACGGACGTTGAAGATTGGGGTAAGCAGCGTCTGGCTTACGAGATTCAGAAGATGAACGAAGGATTTTACTATTTCATCCAGTTCACCGCTGAGCCGGAAGCACCTGCGCAGATTGAATCCCAGGTTCGTATCATGGACAATGTTCTTCGGTTTTTGATTGTTCGCAAAGACGAGCAGTAAAACGTAACGCAGATCATCTGCGGATTACGGATCAAGAATAGGAGCAACAAATGAACAAAGTAATTTTAATGGGTCGTTTGACCAGAGATCCCGAAGTACGTTACGGCGGTGCAACGAACACCGCGATCGCAAGATTTTCGATAGCAGTAGACCGGCGTTTTAAGCGCGACGGACAGCCCACAGCAGACTTCTTTGAATGCAGGGCGTTCGGAAAGCAGGGAGAGTTCGTAGAAAAATATCTGCATAAAGGCACGAAGGTCGTCATTGACGGTGAGATTCAGAATGATAATTACACCAACAAGGACGGACAGAAGGTTTACGGAACGCAGATCATTACGAACCAGATCGAGTTCGCCGAGAGCAAGAACGCACAGGGTGGCGGCGGCAGTGATTACACGCCTACGCCGAACAGTAATCCCGGCGAAGGATTTATGAATATCGAAGAAGACATCGACGACGAGGGGATCCCATTCGCTAACTAATCAGGAGGTAGTGAAAATGGCATTTTCCAAGAGTTCCGACGGAAGCAGAAGACGTCCGATGCGCAGAAGGAAAAAGGTTTGTGTATTCTGCGGCAGCGAAGGCGAGATCAGTTACAAAGACGTTGCGAAATTAAAGAAATACGTTTCCGAGCGCGGCAAGATCTTACCGCGGCGGATCACCGGCAACTGCGCAAAGCATCAGCGCGCGCTTACGGTTGCGGTAAAGAGAGCGCGTCATATCGCGATCATGCCGTACGTGGCAGATTAAGGAAGATTTTTTTAAAAAGGGCACCGTTGCATTTTGCAGCGGTGTCCTTTATTATATTATAGAGAATATACGAATTAACGAACACGGGGATTGGTCTTTATGAATCATAAGCATAACATCTATTATCGATTGATCGCGTGGCTGCTTTGCATTACCATATTGTCCGGCGGCTGCTCTCCTTTCCGGAAGAACGGTATCTCCCTGCCCGGGCAGGAAAAAACGGAACAGAAAGCGGAGATTGCCGAAGAAACGGACGAACAGACCGGGGAAGAAGCGGCGGCAGAACGGTATGAGCAGGAAATCGAGGAAGAGCAGAGCCGACGGGAATCGTTGTATGCCGATATCGATATCGCAAGTCTAACCGGTGAAGGCGGTACGCCGTGGGTGGATACGGATCTGAAGGAAAATATCCGGAAAGCCGCGAAAGCATCGCCGCGGGACGATTTTCATCTTTACGCGAATTATGAATGGCTCCGGTCGTCCAATATTCCACAGGGATATCAGGCGGTCAGCCCGTTTGGAAGTGTGCAGACGCAGACAACCCGGCGTGCGGAGGAGCTGTTATCCGACACTTCATTGTCCGGACATGATATCGAGCTGGTACAGTCGTTTTATGCCGCGATTCTTGACTGGAATACGCGTGACGCGATCGGAATCGAGCCGATCCGCCCGACGATCGCGGACATTGAAAGCATTTCCTCGATGGATGAGCTGAATGATTTTATCTGTGATCCCGAGCGAAGCTACCGCGTACCATCTTTTTTGTCCATTTGCAATCAGGCGGATTTTACGGATTCATCGCATTATGTCACAACAATTGTGCATGATGAGTTCACGCTGGGAGACGCCGCGGAATATTCGAATCGCACGGATATCGGCAGGCGGTATTACGAGGCGTACAAGACGGCCGCGCAGGCCTTATTGACAAGGCTCGGTTATTCCGAAGAGGAAGCGACGGCAAAATATGATCAGATGATCGATCTGGAAACGAAGCTGGCGGAAGTATCTTTATCCAACGATGAGAAGCTTGACGCGGATGTATATGAAGACTATATCAATTACTATTCGCCGAAGAAAATGAAAAAGTTTGCAAAGAATTTTCCGCTCACAAGGTTTATTGCCAGCTTCGGTTATGCGGATGCCAAAAAATATATGATACTGGAGCCGAAGGAATTAAAGCGTCTGGATCAGCTGTATGTCGAGGAGAATCTGGAAGCGATCAAATCCGCGATGCTGATCGGTTATGTTTTTCAGACCTGTATGATGCTCGACGGAAAATCGTATCAGGTCGTGGTCGATCTGCTTAACGAGATACAGGGCACGACCGGACGGCAGTCCGATAAAAAGGTAGCGTTCGATACGGTGCGCTCGCTTCTGACAACGCCCATGGATCGCGCATACCTGGCAAAATATGATGCCACAAAGCTGAAAGCGGATGTGACGGAGATCTGTGAGAATATCATTGCTTCCTATCGGAAGATGCTGAAAAGCGAAACGTGGCTTTCAAAGGAGACGCTTAAGTCCGCGGAGGAAAAGCTGGATAATATGACGATCCGGGCGGTATATCCGGACAAATGGGAGGATTACAGTTCCCTTGACTTAGCAGGGAAAAACTATCTGGAGTGCATCCGGGCGATCGATGATTTTGATATGGCACGCGACCGCTCCCATACGAACGGAACGGTCGATAAGGATATCTGGGAGTTTGACATACTCGAAGCCAACTCGTATTATTCGCAGATGACCAACTCGATCAGTATCATTTACGGTGTGCTCGGGGATGTATTTTACAACGAAAATATGACGAAGGAGCAGATGTACGGCGGGATCGGTATGATCATCGGACACGAGATCTCCCACGCATTTGACACGACGGGCGCAAGATTTGACAAGAACGGCAATTATCATATCTGGTGGAAGGATTCGGATTACGATGCGTTTTTGGAGCGTGCCGACCGGCTGGTTGCCTATTATGACGGCATTTATGCGATGGAAGGCGTGCCGATCAACGGTGCGAATATTCAAAGCGAGGCGATCGCCGATATGGCGGGCCTGAAAGCGGTGCTTCTTATGGCGGAGGATATTCCCGATTTCAACTATGAAGCGTTTTTTGAGCAATATTCTCATATTTGGCGCAGACTGGATATCATCGAAAGTGAATTCAATCTGATCGCAAGGGACGAGCATCCGCTCGGCTATCTTCGTACGAACGTGACACTGCAGCAGTTTGACAGGTTTTATGAGACCTTTGGCGTGATCGAGGGCGATGGGATGTATCTTGCGCCAAAGGATCGCGTGAATGTCTGGTAGCATATTTGCAAAAACAGATTGTTTTCTTCTTTTCTTCTTGCCGATGACCTATCGATTGTGCTAAAATTGAAAGGCTATCGACGGTTTTGACAATATAACGTTTTCATATAAAATGAGAGGACTTGGTATGGGAAAAGTAATCGCTATCGCGAATCAAAAAGGCGGCGTCGGCAAAACGACGACTGCGATCAATCTTTCGGCGGCTTTGGCAGCGGAAGGGAAAAAGGTATTGGTGATCGACCTTGATCCGCAGGGCAACACCACGAGCGGATTCGGTATCGATAAAGATGCTTACGGAGACAAGAATGTATACTCGCTGATGCTGGATGAATGCACGATCCGGGAAAGTATGGTTGCGCCGGAGAACATTCCGAATCTGACGGTTATCCCGTCTACCGTGGATCTGGCGGCGGCTGAGATCGAGCTGATCGGGGAGAGCGAACGCGAGTACATTTTGAAGAATGCGGTGGATTATATCCGGGATGACTATGATTTTGTAATGATCGATTGTCCGCCGTCGCTGAACGTTTTGACAGTCAATGCTATGACAACAGCGGACAGTATTTTGGTACCGATCCAATGTGAATACTATGCGCTCGAAGGTATCGGTCAGCTGATCCGTACGATCGATCTGGTACACGACCGTCTGAATCCGAAGCTTCAGATCGACGGCGTCGTATTTACAATGTACGATGCGAGGACGAAGTTAAGTGCCGAGGTCATAGATACGGTAAAAGAGAACTTAAGCGCACGTGTATACCAGACGATCATTCCGCGCAATGTGCGGCTGGCGGAGGCGCCGTCCCACGGATTGCCGATCAATTTATACGACAACAAATCCTCCGGTGCGGAAAGCTATCGGAATCTTGCAAAGGAAATGATTGGAAAGTAAGGTGGGAAATCTATGGCAATAAAGAAAAAAGGCGGACTTGGCAAGGGTCTGGATGCTTTGATCCCGAAGGGGGATAAGGAGAGTAAGGCATCGGATAAAGGTGTCGGTACGGCGAATTCCTATCTTGAGATCATCAAAGTGGAGCCGAACCGCGACCAGCCGCGTAAGAAATTTGACGAGGACAGTCTGGTCGAATTATCCGAAAGCATCAAACAGCACGGGGTTTTGGAGCCGCTCATCGTTGTGCCGAAGGACGATTATTATATGATCGTTGCCGGCGAGCGCCGCTGGCGTGCAGCGAAAATGGCCGGGCTTGCCCAGGTGCCGGTCATCATCCGCGAATTGAACGAGCAGCAGATCCTGGAGATCTCTCTGATCGAGAATTTGCAGCGCGAAGACTTAAATCCGATCGAAGAAGCTCTGGCCTATAAGAAGCTGATCGACGATCTGCATATGAAGCAGGATGAGGTGGCGGAACGTGTCAGCAAAAGCCGCGCCGCCGTCACGAATTCGATGCGTCTGCTAAAATTAGACGCCCGTGTGCAGGAAATGCTGATCGATGACCTGATCTCTGCGGGCCATGCCCGTGCGATCTTAGGGATTTCCGACAATGACAGGCAGTATGAGTTCGCACAGCGCGTGATGGATCAGAAGATGTCGGTTCGTGACGTGGAAAAGGAGATCAAGCGGATCCAGCGTGAGGAAGAGGAGATCAAAGCCGGGAAACGTGACGAGCAGCCGGAAGCACTTGACCCCAAGCTGGTTGCCATCCTGGCGGAACAGCAGGAGAAATTAAAAGGAATCCTCGGAACGAAGGTGGTCATCAACGCGAAATCATCGTCCCGCGGGAAAGTGGAGATCGAGTATTATTCGGCGGATGATCTGGATGTGCTGATCGGAAAACTGGAAAGTCTGGCATAACAGGAGAACGGCAATGTTTGAAACGTATTTGGGAATACCCACGGATTATGTTGTGATCGGGCTCGCTGCCCTGGTGGTGATCCTTTTGATCATTATGATCGTTGACGGCGTTAAGCTTTCCCGCCTGCGTAAGAAATACGAAGCCTTTATGAGCGGCAGCAATGCGAAGTCTCTGGAAGATTCCCTGATCTTCCGCCTGGAGCAGGTGGATGAGCTTTTGGCAGCAAATGCGAAAAACGAGCGGAATATCGAGTCGCTTTTCAAGCGTTCGAAATACAATTTCCAGAAGTTCGGTCTGGTAAAATACGACGCACTGCAGGAAATGGGCGGGAAGCTGTCTTTTACACTCTGCATGCTTGACGAGCGCAACAACGGATTTGTAATGAATGTTGTCCATAGCCGTGAGGGCTGCTACAGTTATATGAAAGAGATCATTGACGCGAATGCCGTAGTGACGCTTGCCGCGGAAGAAGAGCAGGCGCTGGAACAGGCTCTGCAGCAGGAGTAGAATTACTGCCTGCTGTACTCCCCGCGATGAAGCCTCATTCCAAAATGCGCATAGAATGTGACGGAAAAAGGCGCTCAAGTTCAGATTGAAATACCCTGCGGTTTCGTATATAATACTGTTATGCATAAGTACTTAAGATCAATCGGCTTTAGCCGTATCCGTAAAAGAGAACTGGACGCCCTGTTGTTTGATACGCGGCGTAATCCGGATCATCATATGACAGCACTTGATACGGACGGGAATGAATTTGTGGAGTTGCGCCGTGAGATCGCACCCGATATGGGTCTTGCGATGCGTGGTGTATACAATGATGACGGGCATTTCGATATGGATTATTATTTTCCTTATCGTCTTGGCCGGGAGGTTTCCACGAAAATGCCGATCGAGGTAGTACGTGCATCTGACCGGGAGAGTTATCTCGGGCTCTGTGATGACTTGCGGCTGGGTGTGGACCTGATCTTTTTCGTTCAGGATATGCTGATGATCTTAGAATCCGAGCAGCGTGGCCAGAAAGTGGTAGATTTTGGCGGTGTTGTATTATCCGCGCTTTCTGCCGAAGGAAGGATCGTTTTACCGATCTATTCGACGAAAAAGCAAATGGAGCGTGTGCAAAGGCGCCAGAACGAAAGGGAAGCGCTGCTGATGGCGGCGCGCGACGGCGACCATGATGCATACGAAGAGCTTTCGATCGATGATATGGATATGTATGCGATGATCTCGAAGCGGGTGGAGACGGAGGATGTGCTGTCGATCGTCAATTCCTACTTTATGCCGAAGGGGATAGAAAGCGACAAGTATTCCATTCTCGGAGAGATCATAGAGCAGAAGGTCGTGGTGAATCACCACACAGCGGAAACGCTTTACGTATTAAAGCTTAACTGCAACAACATCATCTTTGACGTAACGATCAACGAAGCCGATCTTTTGGGTGAGCCGATGGTCGGGCGGCGTTTTAAGGGCGATGTTTGGATGCAGGGCAGGGTGAAAGCGTATTAGTATTATATTTTGTCTCCTTAGTTAAATGGATATAACAAGTCCCTCCTAAGGATTAGTTGGGGGTTCGATTCCCTCAGGAGACGTC
>JAFSYD010000247.1 GCA_017443685.1 Lachnospiraceae bacterium
TCCATTACGTGTTCCGGCGGGACGATGAGAAGCGTTTCGGCAAATCTACGGTTGTGTGGATCGCGCTTTTATTTATGATCTTCTTTGTGACGATGCTCTGGTTCCGGGAACAGACGCAGTCCACGTCAAGACAGGTGTTGGAAAGCTTAAACGAATACAACGTTACCGAGATGGCGGAGCACGGGATCATTCTCAATGAGACCGAGCAGGCCGATGTGGAATACTACCTTGCGAAGCAGATCGAGACGGTCGATAGGTCGATGCAGGATAACGGCGTGATCCAGCTGGTGATCATCTTAACGTCGCTGTTCATTATGTTTTCCATCTATAACGCGATGAAAAACAGACAAGGCGCCCTGGAGGTCGAAAAGGTTGCCGCGGAGCAAAGCAATAAGGCAAAATCTATCTTCCTTTCGAATATGAGCCATGACATCCGCACGCCGATGAACGCGATCATCGGTTACACGGAGCTTTGCAAAGACATTCCCGATATGCCCGCGGAAGGCGTGGATTATCTGAATAAGATCGAGGCGTCGAGCCAGCATCTGCTGGCGCTGATCAACGATGTCCTCGATATGAGCCGGATCGAAAGCGGCAAGATGGAGCTGGATGTAAAACGTGCGGATCTGGTGCGGGTGTTCGGCGACGTGAAGGATCTTTTCGCTACGCAGATGGAGATGAAGGGTTTGTCCTGGTCGGTGGATGTGACGGACGTTACGCACCGCTATGTGATCTGCGATGAGAACCGGCTGAACCGCGTGCTTTTGAATCTGATCAGCAACGCGTACAAATTCACGCCCGAGGGCGGGAGCGTTGCCGTTACGGTAAAAGAAGAGGCGGCCGAAGAGCATGTCGCGGACTTTGCGATATCGGTAAAAGATACCGGTCTTGGAATGAGCCCCGAATTTGCGAAGACCGTATTCGAGGCGTACTCCAGAGAGCGCAATACCGCAGAAAGCATCCAGGGAACGGGGCTTGGTATGGCGATCACGAAGAGCATGGTCGACTTAATGGGCGGCACGATCGAGGTGAAGAGCGAGCAGGGGAAGGGCACCGAATTTATCATCCATGTCCGCTTTGGGATCGCCGAGGCACCGGAGAAGACAGCGGATAAGGGAGGCCTTGCGGCGGCGCGCACGATCGATTATAAGGATATGAAGCTGCTTTTGGTCGAGGATCAGATGATCAACCGTGAGATCGCAACGCGGATATTAACCAAATTCGGCTTTGCCCTCGATTATGCGGAAAACGGGCAGCTTGCCGTGGAGAAGGTTGCAGCATCCGCGCCGGGTGAATTTGCCGCGGTGCTGATGGATATTCAGATGCCGGTGATGAACGGGTATGAGGCGGCGCGGGCGATCCGTGCCCTCGACGATGAAGCGAAGGCGTCCGTTCCGATCATCGCGATGACGGCGAACGCGTTTGCGGAGGATGTACAGGCGGCGAAGGATGCGGGCATGAACAGCCACATCGCGAAGCCGATCAACATTGACAAGATGATAGAGACCTTGTCCGAAGTATTGTAAAATGTCAAAAGGGGGGTTGAACATGAAAAAAATGGTGCTGCACCTGTGGCTGCTTGCAGGTGTGATCGTTGCGGTCGGGGCGCTGCTCGCAGGCTGCGGGGCGGCGGAGGGCTACCGTCTGATCAGTCAGAAGGAAGCGAAGGAGCTGATGAAGGAAGATAACGACAGCGTGATCGTGGACGTGCGGACAAAGGAGGAGTACGACGAGGGTCATATTCCCGGAGCGGTCCTTGTCCCGATCGAAGAGATCCGGGAAAAGAAGGTCGACGCCGCGCTGCCGGATAAGGATGCGCTTTTGCTTTTATATTGCAGGACAGGCAGACGGGCGGAGGACGCGGCGGCGCTTTTGGCGGAGATGGGGTATACGGATGTCCGCTCGTTCGGCGGGATCGTCGAATGGGACGGGGAAGTGGAGACCGAATAATTGAAACAGAAACGGATCCATGGTGCCGGAGTGCCGAGGAGATCTGCGGTACGATCCAAAAAATGATAGGGAAGGTCGAAGAATGAACTACGCGGCGATCAAATATAAGGACATTGCGAACGGCACCGGCGTAAGGACGGTGCTGTTTGTTTCCGGGTGCACGCATCACTGCGAAGGGTGCTTTCAGCCGCAGACATGGGATTTTGCCTATGGCGAGCCCTTTACGGAGGAGATTAAGGAAGAGGTGCTCCGTTCCATAGAGCCGTCTTATGTCGCCGGGCTTACCCTGCTTGGAGGGGAGCCGATGGAGCCGGACAATCAGCGGGCACTGCTTTCGCTGGTGCGCGAATTTGATGAGAGGTTCCCGAAGAAAGATCTGTGGGTGTACAGCGGGTATACCTTTGAGACGGATATCCTGGCAGAAGACGGTGCCGGACACTGTGAGGTGACGCGGGAGCTTTTGTCGCATACGGATATCATCGTGGACGGGGAATTCGTTCTTGCTGAAAAAGATATCACCCTTAGGTTCCGGGGCAGCAGGAACCAGAGGATCATTGATGTGAGACGGTCGATGGAGAGCGGGGCGACGGCTCTGTCGGAGCTGTCGGCGTAAGCCTGCCGCCTTTTGCGGCGACAGGGGCGTCTTCAAACCGGTGATCCCGGCGTATCGGGCATACTGCGACCGGCTCAGGCCGGTTTGTACTTAAGCAGCCGCATCGAGTTCAGGATAGCGAGCACCGCCACCCCTACGTCCGCGAATACCGCGGCCCACATGGCCGCAAGCCCCGCGGCACCGAGCAGGAGGACGAGCAGCTTTACCCCGATCGCAAATACGATGTTCTCACGGACGATACGGACGGTCTTCTGCGCGATCGCGCGAACCGCCGGGATCTTCATCAAGTTATCATCCATTATGACAATATCCGCCGCCTCGATCGCGGCGTCACTTCCCAGCGAACCCATGGCGATACCGACATCCGCACGCATCAGCACGGGTGCGTCGTTGATACCGTCGCCGACGAAGCCGACCCGGTGGGCGGCGCCTTTCATAATGCTCTCTAAGCAGCTGACCTTATCCTGCGGCAGAAGCTGTGCAAAACAGCGGTCGATCTTTAAGCTTGCGGCGACATTTTTTGCTGTGACCTCGTTGTCGCCGGTCAGCATAATGCATTCGGTGATGCCGGCCTTTTTCATTGCCGCAATGGCAGCGGGCGAGGTGTCCTTGATCGCGTCGTCGATGACGATCGTGCCCAGGAAGGTGCCGTTTAAGGCGACATAGAGTACCGTCCCCGCGTCATCGGAAGGACAAAAGTCGACGCCGGATTCCCTAAGCAAAGCATCGTTGCCCACAAGGAGAAGGGACTGCTTCGTTTCGTTTGGCTGTGATGCAGCGCCGCCGGCCGGGCTGCCGGTGCCCGAGAGTGCAAGCCTTGCCGAAACGCCCTTTCCCGGGATTGCTTTTGCCTCTATGACATCCGATACGTCGGGGGCGTACTCGCATGCGGCCAGTACGCTTTTTGCGATGGGATGCGTGGAAAAATGCTCCGCTTTTGCGGCAAGGGAAAGAAGCTCTTTTGCGGAAATCTTCGCGCCGTCTTTTGATACGACCTTCTGCACCGCGAATTCACCCTTAGTTAACGTGCCCGTTTTATCCATTACGATCGTCGTCATGTCGGCCAGCGTTTCAAGGAAGCTGCTTCCCTTTACGAGAACGCCGCGCTTCGACGCCGCGCCGATCCCGCCGAAGAAGCCTAAGGGTACCGAGATCACAAGGGCGCAGGGACAGGATACGATAAGGAAAATGCAGGCGCGTTTGATCCAGCCGCCGAACGGCTGGCCCAAAAGCAGCGGGGGAAGGATCGCAAGAATCGCCGCGCTGATAGTGACGATGGGGGTATAGATCCTGGCAAAGCGCGTAATGAAGTTCTCCAGGCGCGCTTTCTTTTCGCTTGCCGTTTCCACCAGCTCCAGAATCTTTGCCGCGGTGGAATTCTCGTAAGTTTTGGTGGCGCGGACGCGTAAGGTGCCGTCGCCGTTGATGCAGCCGCTGATGACCGTATCGCCGACGCCTGCCCGCCGCGGTACCGACTCACCGGTCAGGGCAGAGGTATCGATAAAGGAAGAACCGTCCGTAACGACGCCGTCGAGGGGGATCTTCTCCCCGGGGCGGACTAAGAGGATGTCGCCGATATTGATGTCCTCCGGATCGCTTTCGATGACGCGGCCTTCCTGCTCCACGAATGCCGTATCCGGAGCGAGGCTCATCATTTCCGCGATGGACTGGCGGCTCTTGCCGACGGCATAGCTCTGGAAAAGCTCGCCGACCTGGTAAAAGAGCATGACCGCGACGCTTTCCGAATATTCCCCGATCGCGAAAGCCGCGAAGGTGGCGATCATCATAAGGAAATTCTCGTCGAAGACCTGTCCGTTTTTGATGTTGCGGAAAGCTTTTAAGATGACGTCGTACCCGATGATCAGGTAAGGGATCAAAAAGCCCGTAAAGACAAGTGGCGCGGGAGCCTTTGCAAGGATGCCGCCGGTGCCGAGGGCCAGAAGAAGGATATAGCAAAGGGCGGAAAGTGCGATCCGCCCGAGCATTTTTTTCTGCTTTGCTGTCATGTTATTTTACCTCGATCACGCAGTCGGGCTCGACCTTTTTGCAGGCAGCCACCGCCTGCTTTAATATGTCATCAAAACGGTCGTCATCCGCTTCGAGAGTGAATTTCTGCGTCAAAAAGTTGACATTGGCGTCTGTTACGCCATCGATCTTTTTCACGGCTTCGGTCATTTTCGCCGCGCAGTTTGCGCAGTCTACTTCGCATTTGAATTTCTTTTTCATAGGTTATTCCTCCACGTGGTCGAGTCCCTGTCGGATGATCGTCCGTACGTGATCGTCCGCTAAAAAGTAGATCATGGATTTCCCGTCACGACGGGAGCCGACCAGCCGGGACTGCTTTAAAATCTTTAACTGGTGCGATACGGCGGATTGCGTCATACCGAGCGCGTTCGCGAGATCGCCGACATTGATCTCGTTGTCGAATAGCGTGAACAGAATGCGGATGCGCGTTGAGTCGCCGAAGGTTTTGAATAATTCCGCCAGGTCGTAGAGAGTCTCTTCGTCAGGCGGATCAGATAAATGGTCTGACATATTTTATCATCCTTTCATTTGAATAAGTGTTCATACGTTCAATATAATACGATGCCGCGGATTTGTCAAGGGGTGTTTTTGATTTTTGTGAAAAGGAAATGGGTGGGATATGCTTTGGGAACGGTTGTGCCGGTTTTTTGCAAAAAAGAACGGACCTCTATGAGATCCGCCCTTTTTCATAAGCTATTTTCCAGCGGGCAGCCGCACGCTCGATTCGCTTTCCTCCCAGCATTCTGGGATCGAAACCGCTGTCACGGAAAATCTGCGTCGGACCCTTGCCGGCGAGATATTCATCCATAAAGCGCTTCTTGAATTCCGGGGTATAAAGGATGCGGGATTCGTTCGCATCCATCACGTAAGGATTGCTCATTAACGTGTGAATGTCCTCGGCGCTGAACTTTTTCTGAGCCATTTACGTCCCTCCTTTCGCTGTTCTTAAGCTTATGCTAAACACGACGGTGGAACATGCTCGTGTCTCAACCGGAATGATGGGTCAATAAA
>JAFSYD010000248.1 GCA_017443685.1 Lachnospiraceae bacterium
GCTACCTTTACATGGAATTGGAGCAGCAGGCCGCCCATCTGGCATTGGCGGAGCAGAACCAGATCTTAGACTTTTCCGCGAGCCACGATGCCCTGACCGGCTACTATAACCGGGCGGGCGTTATGAAAAAGGCGTTCTCCTTTATTCGTGAGAGTAAGGATACGGATACCTTTATGGCGGTAATGGCGGATCTCGATCACTTAAAGCAGATCAACGATACCTTCGGACACGATGAGGGCGATTCGGCGATCAAAGAGGCGGCGGATATGTTATCGGGCGCGCTTAATGACCGGGGGATCGTCGGGCGAACCGGAGGGGATGAGTATGTCTGCTTTTTTAAGATCACGGAAGAGGGAAGTGAGGACGCTTTTATCTCCCATATCAAAGAGGCCTGCCGCGCGTACAACGCCGCGTCCGGCAAGCCCTATTATGTCGAGATCTCCATCGGCTGTTATCCCTTCGGCCGCAGCGAAGGCAGCGACCTGCTGTCCGTTTTAAAAAAGGCGGACGTGAAGCTGTATGAAGCGAAGAAGGTGAGGAGAGCAAGTGTTGTAAGGTGATAATGTGATAATGTGATAAGGTGATAATGTGATGAAACGAATGGCTCATAAGATGGTGGCCGGTGAATATTCGCCTGAACCGGACACCATTTTATGAGCCATTGTAATTTGCTTGCGTATCTTAATGCAGCACCGGGCTTATCATATATTCGTTCGCTTTGATCTTCTGTATGACCTCATCATACGGCATCGGCCTTCCGAAGAGGAAGCCCTGCAGCCTGCCGCAGCCGGCGTTCCGCAGGAACTCAACCGCTTCTTTTGTTTCGACGCCTTCGGTTAAGGTCATCATGCCGAGCTGGTCGGCAAGGCGGATGATGCTGTCGATGATGAGGTAGGCCTTTTCGTTGCCGCTGAAATTCTTTAAAAATTCCATATCGATCTTCAACAGGTCGAATTTGAAATCCTTTAACACGTTCATCGAGGAATACCCCGATCCGAAATCATCCAGCCAGATCATATAGCCCTTTTCGTGGAGAGTGGCCATTGCCGACTGCAGGCCTTTGATATCCTCGGAGAGGGCGCTTTCGGTGATCTCCACATGAAGAAGCTCGCGGCTGATCTTGTACTTCGCGACGAGCGCTTCCAGCTCGCCTACCGCATCCATCAGCTCAAAATCCAGCCGGGAGAAATTTAAGGATGTCGGCAGGACCGGCAGGCCGGCATCCATGCAGGCGCGCATATTTTTGCAGACGCTTTCGTAGATACAGCGGTCGAGCTTGTGGATCTGGCGGCTTTCTTCGAGGATCGGAATGAACTGTCCCGGTGACAGGAAACCCATCACGGGATCGTCCCATCTTGCTAAGGCCTCGAAGCCGCAGAGCGTTTCGTCCTCGGACCAGATGACCGGCTGATAGTAGACCTTGATATAGCCCTGCGCTACGGCGGTGTCGATGTTGTTTAGTACATACTGACGGAGCTTGTAGCGGTCGCGGAGCGTATCGTCGTATTCGATCAGGAAGGTCTCATCGTGATGCTTTAAAAAGCTCAGCGCGTACCGCGCACGGTCAATGGCGTGCCGCGGCTCCAGGTCGCGGCGTTTTACCACATAGAACGCGGCGTTCACATCCAGATAGGTCTCGCTGGAATACGCCTTTTTTAAAGCGTCTTTGACCTTTTTCACGCGGGCTTTGTAATCATCCTTGCCGGTGAAGGCGACGAAATAGTCGTCCGAAAGCCTTGCATACGGTCCGTCCGCGAAATGCTCCGCAACGATCCGTCCCATGGTCTGCAGCAATTTGTTGCCGCCGGTGTAGCCGAAACGGTCGTTGTAGGTCTGGAAATTCACAATGTTGAAGACTAAAAATACCGGCGGAACGCCTTTGTCGAAGGCTTCGCGCATACATTCCGTCGATTCATCGGAAAAACAGGACATATTCGGAATGCCGGTCAGCCTGTCCGTGATCGCGGAAAGCTTGAGCCGGTACGACGTCGAAGCATCGGAATACCGCTGGTAGTAAACGGAAAGCGTAAGGATCATCAGCACCAAAAGGAAGGTGATGTAATTCACCAGGTTCCCTTCCTCGAGATGATAGGGGCTGCCGTCCGTATCCGTGACATAATGGTTGACGAAATAGACAAAATACGATCCCGTTAAGATGCAGAGCGCAACGGAGATCACCGGACGCCAGACGCAGATGACCGTAAGCCAGCTGATCATAGTAAGGAAGCACATGATCATCCGGCCTTTGCCAAGGTCGCTTCGCGTGATGGCAAGACCAAAATAAATGCCCTGGGCAAAATATAAAAAAATGAACAGGCGGCTTGCGCGGTTAAGGATCTTAAGCTTTCCTTTGACATAAAGATACCCGTACACGCAAAGCAGGATACTTGTGAAAAGAAGCTGCCAGTACCCTTGCGTGTATCGGAAAAAGTCGCCGACGGTCTCGCAGATACCGGTCAGAACATATTTGTAAACGTAGCGGATGAGCATCCATACCTCGACGCCGGAAACGATGAAGCCTAAGAAAGCTGCACTTTTGACATCGGCAAGCTTAAGATGGTCTTCCACGTAAGCAGGATTTTTGTGCAATCCGAGCGAACGAATGAGTGATTGGGCAAAACCTTTTTCTTTCATAAGATGTATGGCTCCCTTGTTTGAAATTTTAAGCATTTCTACAATAGCATAACAGGCGGCGGATTGACAAGATGAGGATATTGAAAAATGCTGTTATTTTGGGAAGATTTCGGCTAAAATAAAAAGAAAAAGAAAGGGTGGATCATATGCTTACGGAAGAGATCCGAACACATTTATTTGAACTTCAGGATGAGGGGTACCGGGCGTTTCAGGCGAAGCTGATGCCGACCATGTCCGTTTCCGACGTGATCGGTGTGCGTACACCTGCGCTGCGGAAATACGCGAAGGAGCTTATGAAGGGGAAGGAGGTATCGGAATTTTTCGGAGACCTGCCGCATGAGTTTTTTGACGAGAACCAGCTGCACGCCTTCCTCATCTCGGAAATGAAGGACTTTGCCTCCTGTATCGGGGAGGTTTGCCGCTTTTTGCCGTATGTGGATAATTGGGCGACCTGCGATCAGATGTCGCCGAAGGTATTTAAGAAGCACAAAGAAGAACTGCTTCCTTATATTTACGAATGGATCGAAAGCGACGCGGTCTATACGGTGCGGTTCGCGGTGGGAATGCTGATGGAGCATTTTCTGGATGCCGACTTTGACGTGAAGTATCTTAAA
>JAFSYD010000249.1 GCA_017443685.1 Lachnospiraceae bacterium
GACCTTCTGGCTTTCATAGCTTTTTACGGCAAGGTCAACAAAGCTTTTCAACAGGGGCACCGGCAGATTGTCGACACAGTTGTAGCCGAAGTCCTCTAAGAATTTGAATGCTGTGTGTTTGCCGGAACCGGACATTCCGGTGATGATGAGTAATTTCATATTGCTGCTTTCTGATTTCTTTTATTATATATTTCGCTGCTCATTCCCGGAATGTACCGATCAGCCTGACCTCCGGCTCAAGCGTTACCCCAAACTGCTTTTTAACCTCCCTTTGCACATGGCGGATCACGTCGTAAACATCCTGCGCGGTCGCGTTCCTGTCATTTACCACAAAGCCGCAATGCTTTTGGGATACGGCCGCGCCGCCCACGCGGTAACCGCGCAGTCCCGCGTCCTCGATGAGCTTTCCTGCAAAATACCCTTCCGGCCGTTTGAACGTACTGCCGGCCGACGGGTATTCCAACGGCTGCTTTTCGATACGGCGGGCATTCAGCTCCTTCATTTTCGCGCTGATCGCCTCGGGATCGCCCCTTTCAAGCTGCAGGACGACCGATGTGATCACCACGTCCATTTCCATGAAAATGCTGTGACGGTAGGAAAAAGAGAGGGCGTCCGCCCGGGCCGTATGTAACGATAATCCTTCTGTATCGTATGTGCCCGGCATCGTCGTATCCTCTGCGCGACGCCCGGCAGTCTTCGCCCGATGTTCCGTATCCTCCGCCCGATGCTCCGTATTCCCTTCGTGATGTTCCGTATTCTCCCCGCGATGTCCGGCATTCCCTGATGCCGCCGGCAGATTTCCGGCCGGAATAAAATTCACTGCTGTTATGATGTCCTTCATCTCGCCGCCATAGGCCCCGGCGTTCATCATCACCGCGCCGCCGATACTGCCCGGTATGCCCGATGCGAATTCCATTCCGGCAAGGGATGCTTCCGCTGCCTTCCGTGCCACGGCGCCAAGTCTCGCTCCTGCCTGCGCCGTGATCGTTCCGCTTTCCTCATCAACGGTGATCGCTGACAGCTCGTCACCGAGCTTTATCACCACGCCGGGGATGCCTTCATCGGAAACCAAAAGATTGCTTCCGTTGCCGATCACAAGCGGCCGGATGCCGCGCGCGGATAATATCCGCAATACCTCGGGCAGCTCCTTTTCATCGGGCGCAGCGAACAGCGCCGCCTCCCCGCCAACCCGGAAGGTGGTGTGCTTCTTCATCGGCTCGGACGTTAAGAGATGCGCGGCCGCGACGACTTCGGAAAGGGCGTTTTCTGTTTCTTTGATCTGTGTGGGGGTAAGTGTTGTGTAGTTCATTTTTTCCTGCAATCTGATACTCCATCAAGTAAAACGGCGAGGACTCACCTCGCCGATCAGGTTGGCTCCTGATATTACTGCCATTCCAAAAGATGACTGAATAACGGCTTTTTCGACTATGCAACTGCCGCCTGTCGTTGCTGTCTTCTTTGCGCTTCCTCTGCCTCTTCTTTCGCTATTTCCTCATCGAGTTCTTCCTTCGTCATCTTTGCATATTTGCTGTAATCCC
>JAFSYD010000250.1 GCA_017443685.1 Lachnospiraceae bacterium
GCATGCAAGCGGTATACATAATCCTTTATGGTGAGCATATGCGTCGCCGGTACCATCACCGCCCCGATCTTATGCAGTGCCACGGCGGCGAACCAGTACTCATAATGCCGCTTTAAGACAAGCATCACCTTATCGCCCTTTCGGATGCCGTTTTTTACAAATACATTTGCCATCCGGTTACTGTAACGCATAATATCGGAAAACGTAAAGGTATGCTCCTCATTTTCACCGTTGCACCAGACGAGCGCCCTTTTTTGCGGCGTGGCCTTCGCAATGGCATCGACGACATCGTAGCCGAAATTAAAGTTCTCGGGATAATCCAGTTCAAATTTTATCAGATTCCCGTTATCGTCCTTCATCTCCCTGCAAAAATTCTGATAGATACTCATACTCACTCCTTCGTGATCGCACTGACACCAAGCTTACGAAATCTTTCATAGCGGTGTGTGATCAGCTCCGCATCCCGCGTCAGACTTTTGAGTTCTTCTGATAAAAGATTGCGAATACGGTCGTAAAACTCTTTTTTTCCCATTTCCTTTTCGGAAAGAATGCGTTCTATGACGCCGAGACTTTTTGCGTCCTCCGCGGTAAGCTTTAGGCTTTGTGCCGCTGTTTTGGCTTTGCCGGAATCCTTCCACAGGATGCTCGCACAGCCCTCCGGTGATATCACCGAATATACCGCATTCTCAAGCATCCATACCCGATCCGCCACACCGAGAGCCAAAGCGCCGCCGCTGCCGCCCTCACCGATCAATATCGAGATCACGGGGACGCACAGGGTAGACATCTCCATTAAGTTTTCGGCGATCGCCTGTCCCTGCCCGCGCTCCTCCGCACCGATCCCGCAGTATGCGCCCGCGGTATCGATAAAGCAGATAACCGGCCTTCCGAATTTCTCCGCCTGTTTCATCAGGCGAAGCGCTTTGCGGTAGCCTTCCGGATGCGGGGCTCCGAAATTCCGGTACGCCCGCTCTTTTGCCGTGTGTCCCTTTTCGATGGCGATCACGGTAACCGGATCATCCATAAGCTTCGCGATGCCGCCCACGATCGCGGGATCATCCGCATACCGCCGGTCGCCGTGGAATTCCATAAAGCCCTTAAAAATGTTCGTGATATAGTCAAGCCCCGTCGGCCGACTGCCCTCACGGGCTGCCTTAACGCGCTCATATGCCGTTTCATTCATGGGACTGCCCTCCGTTGTGCATTTTTAACAGCTCGGCCAGACAGCGCTTCTGTCCCGGCCGGGGAACGATGCTGTCAATGAAGCCATGCTCCAGGACAAATTCCGCCTTTTGAAACCCCTTCGGAAGCGTTTTTTTCGTCGTCTGCTCGATCACCCTTGCCCCGGCAAAGCCGACGGTCGCGCCGGGTTCCGCCAATGTGATGTCCGCTTCCATGGCAAAGCTTGCCGTAACGCCGCCCGTCGTCGGATCCGTTAATACCGCAATGTATAAAAGTCCCGCGTCACTGTGCCGCCTGACCGCGGCGGAGGTTTTCGCCATCTGCATCAGGGAAAGCAGCCCCTCCTGCATCCGCGCTCCGCCCGATACGGTAAAGCCGATCACCGGCAGCCGGTGCGCAACCGCGTATTCAAACAGCCGTGTGACCTTTTCTCCGACCGCACTTCCCATGCTGCCCATCATAAAATTAGACTCCTGCACGAAGAGCGCGCACTTTTCTTTGCCGACTGCCGCCGTCCCGCAGATGACGGCTTCTTTTTCATAGCTGGCGACGCGGACATGTTCGAGCTTGGTCCGGTATCCCGGAAAACGAAGCGGATCGTCCGCACTCAATTCCGCAAAAAGCTCATGAAAGCTGTCCCTGTCAGCGATCATTTTGATCCGTGCCCTTGCGTTCATACGAAAATGATGTCCGCAGGTGCACACCAGCTTATTCGCCCACAGGCGGCTTAACGGAATATCCCTGTGGCAGTTCGGGCAGTTTGTTTCCGGTTCCGACTCATCCCTTACGATCGGTGCCGAGGTGCGCCCGCCCTCTTCGAGCTGGTTTTTCGGTTTTAAGAAATTGATCAGTGCCATAGCCTCACCTGTTACCCATAAATGTCAGATCGTATTCCCCGGAGACAAACCGGTCATCTTCCACGATCTGAAGCTGTTCCTCTATATTCGTCGGTATCCCGTCAATGACAAGCTCACAAAGCGACGCGCGGATCTTCCTGAGCGTCTCCTCCCTCGTTTTTGCATAGACGATCAGCTTCCCTAAAAGCGAATCATAGTAGGGCGAAACCGTCGTCCCTTCCACCAAGCTGCTCTCAAAGCGCACCGACGGACCGCCCGGAACATGCAGCATTTTTAATGTTCCGCAGCTTCCCGCATTGATCCGGCACTCGATCGCCGAGCCTTTCATACGGATATCCTCCTGCGTAAAATCAAGCGGGATCCCGGCAGCGATGCGGATCTGCCATTTGACTAAGTCGAAGCCTGTCAGCATCTCCGTCACACAGTGCTCCACCTGCAGCCTGACATTCATTTCCATAAACCAGAAGTTCCCCTCGCCGTCCAAAAGAAATTCCAGCGTTCCCGCGCCGACATAACCGATCTTTTTTACCGCGTCGACCGCAAGCTCCATGATCCTCCTGCGGCGGTACTCATCTACGGCCGGCGACGGCGTCTCCTCCAAAAGCTTCTGATTCCTTCTTTGCAGGGAGCAGTCCCTGTCGCCAAGACAGACCGCATGCCCCTGCTCGTCGGCAAGGATCTGCAGCTCCACATGCCTTGCCGGAAAAATGTATTTTTCCAAATAAACGCTTCCGTCCCCGAAGGCGGAAAGCGCTTCGCTTGTCGCCTGATGATAGGCTTCGTCAAGCTCATCCTCTGTTCTTATCAGGCGGATGCCCCTGCCGCCGCCGCCCGCGCAGGCTTTCAACATCACGGGATATCCGATCCGCGCCGCAGCGGCCTTTGCCTCCCCGGCGGAGGCGACCGCCTTACTTCCCGGAATGACCGACAATCCGGTGGTTTTGATCAGTTCTTTTAATACCGCCTTATCGGAAAGCCTCTCCATACTATCGGGATCGGGTCCGATGAACACGATCCCGTTTTTCCTGCAAAGACGGGCAAAATGCGCATTTTCCGAAAGAAAACCGTACCCGGGATGGATTGCCTGCGCCCCCGCTACCATAGCGGTACTGACGATCGCTTCCTCATTCAGATAGCTTTCCGAAGCCTCCGGTCCGCCGATGCAATAGCTCTCGTCGGCAAGCGCCGCATGCAGCGCATTTTTATCCGCCTCGGAATACACCGCTACCGTCGCCACGCCCATTTCCTTGCAGGCTCTTATGATCCGTACCGCGATCTCGCCGCGATTGGCGATCAGTATTTTTGAAAACATAGTTTACTCTCCTATATTACCGCAAAGGAAAAATCTGCCGACACGCAAAGCCGCTCCCCGACCGTAACGGTCCCTCCCGCAAAATAAAAGGGGGGCTTTGAACGGCTGATCGTAACCTTCGTCTCTACGGTCTCTCCCGGCTTTACCGGAGAACGGAACTTTACATTATTAAGTCCCGTATAGACCGCAAGCTTCTTCTCATCCATCTCATCCGCAAGCAGCACGCACGCGGACTGCGCTAAGATCTCGCACAGGATCACGCCCGGAACGATCGGGTGATCCGGGAAATGCCCTTGCAGGAAGAACTCATCTCCCTTTACCGTGTAATGTCCGACCGCGGTTCCATCGATATTCTCGGCATCATCCAAAAGCAGCATCGGCTCCCTGTGCGGCAATATCGCCATCAATTCTTCTCTTTTCATCGTTCTTCCCTCGCGATCCGAAACAGCTCGGTACCGTATTCCACGACCTGTCCGTTTGTTACGCAGATCTCCTCTATCACGCCGTCTTCCTCGGCGGATATCTCGTTTAACAGCTTCATCGCCTCAACGATGCAAAGTGTCTGTCCCTTTTTCACCCGATCGCCGACGGATACATAAGGGGCGGCATCCTCTGCGGGCGCCGCGTAAAAGACGCCCACCATCGGGGATTTTACGCTGCTGCAGCCGTTGCTTTCCCCGGGCGCTGCCTCTTTCGCTGCGGATAAGTTTTCCGCAGGAACGCTTGCGGACACTGCCGCTGTCACGCCGCGCTCGAGACGGATCTTCGCGTTTTCCTCAGCAATCTCAAGTCCGGTCAGCCCAAGCTCTTCCATCAGCTTCGCGTATTTACGGATATCTGTCTCTTTCATTCGATCACACCTTTCTGAACGCAAGGCACGCGTTATGTCCGCCGAAGCCGAGGGAATTGGAAAGCGCCAGCGTAATGTCCGCTTTTACCGCTGTATTCGGCGTACAATAAAGATCGCACTGCGCGTCCTGTTCCTTTAAGTTGATCGTGGGAGGGATCACGCCTTCGTTTAAGGCAAACAGGCAGGCAAGCGCCTCGATCGCTCCCGCCGCCCCGAGCATGTGTCCGGTCATAGACTTCGTGGAGCTTACGATCGCCTTTTTTGCAGCCTCCTCGCCAAGAGCCTTTTTGATCACGGCCGTCTCCACGAGGTCGTTCATCGGCGTCCCCGTACCGTGGGCATTGATATACACCAGATCATGTTCGGTGTAGTCCGCCTCTTCCATCGCATCCTGCATCGCCCTCGCACCGCCGCGGCCTTGCGGGTCGGGCGCCGTGATGTGATAGGCGTCACAGGTCGAACCATATCCGCAGACCTCGCCGTAGATCTTCGCGCCCCGCGCTTTCGCGTGCGCATACTCTTCGAGCACCAGCGCCACCGCGCCTTCTCCGATCACAAACCCGCTTCTTCTTTTATCAAACGGCAGGGACGCCTCGTTCGGGTCTGTCGCAGCAGAAAGCGCCTGCATATTGACAAAACCCGCTACCGCCGAGGGAAGGATCGCCGCCTCGGCGCCGCCCGTAATGGCAGCATCCGCGTACCCGTGGCGGATCAGGCGCATCGCTTCCCCGATGGCGTTCGATGCGGATGCACAGGCGGTTACCGCCGGCATCGCGGAATTCCGGCAGTCGTGCCGGATCGCGATCATACCGGCCGCCATATTCGCGATCATCATCGGTACAAACAGGGAGGAAACACGCCGCGGGCCCCTCTCCATCAGCTTGGTATGCTCCGTTTCAAATGTAGATATCCCGCCGATGCCGGTTCCGAAGATCGAGGCGAAACGCTCCGGCTCCACCGTCCCCTCGATACCGCTTTCTTCGGCTGCCTGTGCTGCCGCGCCGACGGCAAACTGCGCGTACCTGTCGGTACGCAGGATATCATTGACCTCTAAATATGTCTTCGGATCAAAGTCTTTTACCTCGGCACCTAATTTTGCCTTATAATTTTCCGTATCAAAAAGCGTGATCGGGCCGATACCGTTCTTTCCTTTTTTCATCCCTTCCCAGGTGGAAAGCGTGTCGTTGCCGAGGGGCGTGATGGCCCCGATCCCGGTAACAACAACTCTTCTGTTTTCACTCATAATTCATACTCTCCTTACATGGCGATCCCGCCGTCTACACGTAAGACCTCGCCGGTAATATATTTTGCCGTTGCAAGGAAGCTTACCGCCCGGGCAACATCTTCGGGCTTACCCATCCTTTTCAGCGGGATCATATCAATAAGCGGATTGTCCGCCTGATCCCCGGTCATATCAGTGGCGATAAATCCCGGTGCCACCGCATTGCAGCGGATCCCTTTCGGCGCAAGCTCTTTTGCCACGGACTTGGTCAGTCCGATCAGCCCCGCCTTGGACGCCGCGTAATTGCACTGTCCGGCATTGCCCATCATTCCGGAAACTGATGAGATGTTGATGATACTGCCCTCCTTTGCCCGCAAAAGCATGCCCGTCATGTGACGGATCATATTGAAGGCGCCCTTTAAGTTGGTATCCAAAACCATATCAAAATCCTCTTCCCTCATCATGGCAAGCAGCCCGTCTCTCGTGATCCCCGCGTTGTTTACA
>JAFSYD010000251.1 GCA_017443685.1 Lachnospiraceae bacterium
GACCGCCGAAGTTTCATTATGTAATACGCCCGGGATCAGCCTTGCCGTCGCGTCACAGACGATCATGGCCGCAAGCTCGCCGCCGGTTAAAATATAATCCCCGACGGAAATATAATCCGTAGCGATCTCTTCCAGGACCCTCTCGTCCACGCCCTCGTAATGCCCGCATAGCAGGATCATCGCGTCTTCTTTTGCAAGCTCGTGTGCTTTTTTTTGTGAAAAAGTCTTCCCCTGCGGTCCCAAATAGATGCAAGGGGCTTTTTCTCCTGCCAGCTCTTTCGCATAAAGGTATGCGTCATACACCGGCTGTGCCTGCATCACCATCCCCGCACCTCCACCGTATGGGTAATCATCGACCTTCTTATGCTTATCGGCGGAAAAATCCCGGATATTGATCGCATGTACCTCGATCTCACCCGATGCCGCCGCCCGGCCGATGATACTCTCCGACAAAGCCGTCCGGATCATATCGGGGAATAATGTCAGAATATAATAGCGCATTACTCCACCAATCCCGGCAGAAGATGTACCGTCATTTTGTTGTCCTCGACCGAAACAAAGCGGATGCAGTCACGGATCGCAGGGATCAAAATATCCTTTCCTTCCGTCGCGACCACATATACATCATTCGCGCCGGTCTGCAGCACCTCGCGGATCGTCCCGAGGTGCCGGCCGTCCTCCTCCACTACATCCATATCAACAAGATCGGAGACGAAGAATTCATTTTCCCTTAATTCAGGAAGCAGCTGCCTGTCCATCATAAGGTCACAGCCCTTAAATATCTCCACGTCATTGATATCGCCGAATTCCTTAAAGCGGATGATGAATTGATTTTTAAAACGGCTGACCGTTTCGATCGTAACGGGAATGCTCCCACTCTTCGCAGCGATCTGTGCCGCGGCGCCCGGAGCAAAGACTTCCGGCTCATCCGTCGTCGGAAACACCTTAAGCGCACCGTTCAGACCGTGCGTTTTCGTAAGCACGCCGACACGTAAATACCTTTCATCCATATGCTTATTCGTTATCTATGATGTCTACGACAACTTTTTTGTCCGTTTTTGAGGCTGCCGCTTTTACTACGGAACGGATCGCTTTTGCAATGCGCCCCTGCTTTCCGATCACTTTTCCCATATCGCCGTCTGCCACACGCAGCTTGACGACCAATGTTCTGCCCTTTTCTTCTTCGGTAACGATAACTTCATCGGGGTGATCGACCAGTGACTTCGCAATTACTTCTACTAACTCTTTCAACACGTCACCTCTCACTTTCGACTACTGCTTATCTTACTTCGTGATTCCTACCGATTTGAAAATTCTTCCGACTGTCTCCGTCGGCTTTGCGCCGTCTGCCAACCACTTCTTCGCAGCTTCCTCATCCACGTTGTACGCACTCGGATTCTGCGACGGATCATAGGTGCCGATCTCATCGATGAAGCGACCGTCACGCGGACTTCTTGCATCTGCTACCACAATACGGTAAAACGGATTCTTCTTCTTGCCCATTCTTCTTAAACGAATTTTAACTGCCATTGTTCATAAACCTCCTTGAACTCCTTAAAAATCATCTATCAAAAGGGGAACTTAAAATGTCCCTTTTTGCCACCCATCAGTCCCGGTATTTTCTTCATCATCTTCCGGGATTGCTCAAATTGCTTGATAAAACGGTTCACCTCCGCTATATCAAGTCCCGCGCCCTTCGCAAGGCGGTGCTTTCTTGAAATATTCATCAGCTTTGGATTTGCCCGCTCCTCGGGCGTCATCGACTGAATGATGGCCTCGGTATGCGAAAGCTTTTTGTCATCGATCGCATCATTCAGCTGCTGCATCTGTCCGGCGTTCATGCCCATGCCGGGGAGCATTCCCAGAATGCTCGTAAGACCGCCCATCTTTTTCATTTGATTCATCGACTCCAGATAGTCGTTGTAGTCAAATTCGGCCTTTTTGATCTTTTCGCCTATATTCCTGGCGGCATCCTCATCGATCGCAGCTTCCGCCTTCTCGATCAGGGAGAGCACATCACCCATGCCTAAGATCCGGGACGCCATACGGTCGGGATAAAACTGCTCTAAATCGGAGAGCTTTTCGCCCATACCGACAAAAAGGATGGGCTTACCTGTCACCGAACGGATGGATAACGCCGCGCCGCCGCGGGTGTCGCCGTCTAATTTCGTCAATATCACGCCATCGATCCCGACCTGCTCATCAAACGAAGACGCCACGTTCACCGCGTCCTGTCCGGTCATCGCGTCCACCACGAGGATCGTCTGCGCCACATCCACGGACGCCTTGATCTCCTTTAACTCGTTCATCATGTCTTCGTCGACATGCAGCCGTCCCGCGGTATCCAGGATCACAACGTTGTTATTATGCTTTTTCGCGTGCTCCATTGCCGCCCTGGCGATGTCGGCAGGCTTATTCTTATCCCCCATCGAAAAGACGGGCACCTCCTGCTTTTCGCCGTTGATCATAAGCTGCTCGATGGCTGCCGGCCGGTATACGTCGCAGGCAACCAAAAGCGGCCGCTTGCCCTTCAGCTTCATCTTGCCGGCCAGCTTCGCGGTCGTCGTCGTCTTGCCGGCACCCTGCAGACCAACCATCATAATGACGGTCGTCTCCTGTCCCGGGCGGTAAGCGATCTCGGTGGTCTCGGACCCCATCAGAGAGGTCATCTCCTCGTCCACGATCTTGACGACCATCTGCCCCGGATTCAGGCCGGTCAGTACGTCTTCACCGACCGCACGCTCCTGTACCGTCTTGACAAAGCTTTTTACGACCTTGAAATTGACGTCCGCTTCGAGAAGCGCCATGCGGACCTCTTTTAACGCAAGCTTCACGTCCTCCTCAGAAAGACGTCCTTTGCCGCGGAGATCCTTGAAAACGTTTTGTAATTTATCCGATAAGCTTTCGAATGCCATTGTATCAAATCCCCGATGACCTTCCCGCGCGCAAAAGGCGCCGGATCGTGCGAAGCCGCTCAAACAGTATATGCTTCGCGCTGCTGAATCGTTATCATAATTCTTCCAGTACTTCAGCGGCGAGTGCGGCTATCCTTTCAAACCGTTCGTCCGCGCCGGTATGTCCGTCACCCTTCGCTGTCATCCCGTCCGTATCAAAGCTTAAGTCTTCTTGTGGAGCGCTCCCTTCGGGATCCCTGCCATACCCTGCGATGCGCGCGATTGCCTCGACCTTTCCCTTTACCCGCCGGTCCCGTTCCACCAGATGAAGCACACTTTCATAATGCTCCAGCTTCTGTACCGTCCGCCGGTACACGTCATGCGCCGCCTGTCTTGAGATGTCATATTCCTCCGCGATCTCCGCCAGGGAAAGATCGTCAAACCGTACCGCCTCAAAGATCTGCCTCTGGTGCCTGCTTAAGAGCTCGCCGTACGTATCGTATAAGAATGCTAATTGAACATTTTCATCC
>JAFSYD010000252.1 GCA_017443685.1 Lachnospiraceae bacterium
CTCTTCGGCAGCTTCGGACGGCGCTTAAAATATTTCAGATGCGCATCCGATACCAGACGGTACAAATGCACGCGTCCCAGGTCGTTCTTCGCCAAAAGGATGACATGGTTCGGATGCTCGTCTTTGATCCGCTCCGGCGTCATCCGCCCTGCCTCGTTCATATCCTTCAAGGTGTATATATCGCGGTCCGCCATCTTCGCGACCAGCTTTTCAAATATGTGCGCTGTCGCCTCGGCATCATCTACCGCGCGATGGTGGTGCTCTAAGGACACCGACAGGGCATTTGCGACGGTATGGAGACCGAATTTCTTAAGATTCGGCAGGAGGAATTTGGCCATCGGGATCGTGTCCATGTAGGTAAAGTCCCAGGCGATCCCGAGCTTATTGCACTGCGCCGTGACGCAGCCCGTGTCAAAATCCGCGTTGTGCGCCACTAAGACCGCGTCGCCGCAGAACGCCTTAAACCGCGGCAGGACGGCGTCGATGGTGTCCGCGTCCCTGACCATCTCGTCGGTAATGCTCGTAAGCTCCACGATCCGGTAGGGGATCGGCATCTTCGGATTGACAAATTCACTGAAACGATCCGTGATCCTGCCGTTTTCATACTTTACCGCACCTATCTCGATGATCTTTGCGGTGCGGGAATTAAGGCCCGTCGTCTCTAAGTCAAATATGACGAACGCTCCCTCATCGAGCCTCTGTCCCTTGTCGTTCGTGCAGATCTTTTTCGTATCGTCCACAAGATAGGCTTCGCAGCCGTAGATCACTTTAACGCCGGTGCCCTTCGCTGCGGACGCCGCATCGGGGAATGCCTGCACCACGCCGTGATCGGTGATCGCGATCGCGCGGTGTCCCCATTCGGCGGCTTTTTTGATGTAGTCCTTCACATCATTCGTCGCGTCCATCTCACTCATCTTCGTATGACAGTGAAGCTCGACGCGCTTTTCGGCAGCCACATCCATCCGTTTGACACGGAAATCCGTACTTTTCATAATCCCGCGGACATGCTGCACCGACACCTCATGGGAATAGGTATCCATCTCTGCAGACCCGCAGACCTTCACAAAAGAACCCGTTTTCAGCTGCCCCATCAGCTCATCGCCCTCTTCTAAACCGACGAAAAGCTTGACCGCGATCGTATCGGTATCATCGGTAATGGTAAACGTAACGATTTTCCGGTCTCCGCTCTTTAAGACGCGGTCCTCCGCGGACAGTATCTGTCCCTGCAAAACAGCAAACAGCACGCCTTCCGAAAGATCGGCGATCGGCGCCACCTCACCCTCGAAATCCCTTCCGAAGATGACGTTCGGATTGTCGGATTTCTTCGGTCGTCTCTGCCAGGTACCCTTTTCGCTGCCACGTCCGCCATTCGGCGCTTTGGCGCCTTTTTGATCTTTACCGCCTTTTTGGGAGACATCCGGCTTTTGTAAGGCGCCGCCTGTGTTTTGTTTTCCCTGCGAGCCGGAAGCTTCCCGCTTTGCCCCATTACCGTCCTGTTCGCCGGCTTGCGCATCCGCGTTTTTCTTTTTTGATGAACCGGCGCTTCCTCTGCCGGAGGCACTCATATATTCCTCGCCGTCGAGCGTACCGCCGGCAAGCGCCATTTCCCGGGCGGACATAATCTGTTCCACGCGGTTTAAAATGCGCTCCTCGCTCTCCTTTTTGTAACGGGATTCCTTCGGCTTCTTGTAGGAAATGTCGATCACAACCTGCTGTCCGAGGCGTTCGTTCACGATAAGATCAAAAATATGATGCAGCTCATTCTCCCGCTGATGGGCGATCGCCGTATCCTCTAACACGAGATTCATATGATCCGTGCCGGAAAAGGTGACCGAAGCGTGCTTGATCAGGGAAAATAAAATGGAATTATACGCATCCACTTCCTCGTATATGCTGTCTTTGTAAGAATCGTAGACCACCTCCGGCGTAAAATCGCCCATCAGGTGGTATTTTTCGATGATGTGGATCTGCACGGGCTGGTTGGAAAAAAAGGTCTTCTTGATATCCTCCTCCAGCTTCGTGATCCGCCGCTTGGGGATCAGTGTCGAAAAATGCGCATAAATACGCACACGGTCACGTTTCACGTTCGTGCTGATCCGCTCGATCTTCGTCTGCGTCAGTATGCGCTTTGTCTCGGCATCCACCGAAAGGTTCGGAAACACCGCGAAGAAATCCTTCTGCTCCATATATCTGTAACCCCGTATGATCTGCAAAATGGGACAGCCTGCGTCAAATCGCACCGCTTTTGCCCCACGGCTTTCTCTATTTTGCGCCTCCATTCTGAATCGCTAACAGCTCGTCCCGAAGCGCCGGCAAAAGCTCTTTTTCCGGCATCTTTCTGATGACCTCACCGTGGCGGATCAAAAGCCCTTCGCCTATGCCGCCGGCAATCCCGATGTCAGCCTCCTTCGCCTCACCCGGTCCGTTGACCACACAGCCCATCACAGCGACCTTAATGTCGAGATCGATATCCGCGACCATTGCCTCCACCTGATTCGCCAGCGAGATAAGGTCGATCTGCGTCCGTCCGCAGGTCGGGCAGGATACAACTTCAATGCCACCCTTTCGTAACCCTAACGTCTTAAGGATCTGCTTTGCCGAAAGGATCTCCTCGACGGGATCGCCGGTTAAGGACACGCGGATCGTATCGCCGATGCCCTGATAAAGGATCAGTCCCAGGCCGAGCGCCGACTTTATATTGCCGGAACGCACCGTTCCGGCCTCCGTAATGCCGACATGCAGCGGATATGAGGTCTTGTCGGCGATCAGCTCGTGCGCTTTAACACACATCAGCACATTGGAGGATTTGATGCTGATGACAAGGTTGTCATAACCCATCGCTTCAATTATACCCACATTGTTGAGTGCACTTTCAACCAGTCCTTCTGCCGTCACGCCATGGTATTTTTCCACCAGTTCCTTTTCGAGGGAACCGCTGTTGACGCCGACGCGGATCGGGATATTTCTCTCCTTTGCCGTATCGACAACCGCCTGTATCCTCTCCTTCGCGCCGATGTTGCCGGGATTGATGCGGATCTTATCCGCTCCGTTCTCCATGGCCGCGATCGCAAGGCGGTAATCAAAATGGATATCCGCCACCAGCGGGATATCGATCTCCTTTTTGATCGCCGAAAGCGCCTTAGCCGCTTCTTCGGTCGGCACCGCGCAGCGGACGATCTGACAGCCTGCCGCGGCAAGCTTCTTAATCTGCGCAACGGTCGCCGCCACATCCTGCGTCTTCGTATTCGTCATTGACTGGATCGCAACGGGATGCGTCCCGCCGATCGTGACATTTCCGATGGTAACTTCTTTTGTTTTTCTACGGGCCATTGTCTCTTCCTTCCGGCGATTGGCTGTCAAAATGCTCTCTTCCCTTATCAGATATGTACCAGCTTTATTATGTCGTTCGCCAGTATTACGAGCATCAGCATCATCAGCACCGCAAATCCCACGATATTGATCTTATTCTCCAAATCCTCGCTCATCCTCCTGCCGCGGATGATCTCCACGATATAGATCAAAAGCCGCCCGCCGTCTAAGGCCGGGATCGGCAAAAGGTTCATTACGCCTAAGTTCGCCGATAAGAGCACTGAAATGGAAAAGAGGTTCATCATCACGTACAAAAGCCCGTCCGGCGCGGAGGCTTCGTAGATGTCGCCGATGATCTTCACGATCCCGACCGGTCCGGAGACCTCATTTAACGATACCTTTCGCGTGATCAGCATTTTAAGGCTCTCAAACGTGATGTACACCTGGTATTTGATCTCATACAGCCCGTACCGCAAGGTGGTAAAAATGCCGCCCTTTTCGCGCTTATTCGTGCCCTGTACGCCCATCAGATAGCGTCCGGTCTCTTCATCCAGCTTCGGTACGATCGTCGTTTTGTACTTATTCCCGTCGCGCTTATAGGTCACGTTCACCGGCTGTCCCGGATGCATATACATATATACCGATACCTCGCGGTAAAAATGCGTCCGGTAATGGTTCAGCTTTAATATCTCATCTCCCTCTTTTAAACCGGCTTCCTGTGCGGGATAGCCGTCCATCGTGCCGCTTAACACCGGCGGATCAAATCCCATCACGCCGATAATGATGATCGCGATC
>JAFSYD010000253.1 GCA_017443685.1 Lachnospiraceae bacterium
CGTATCATTATATTGCCATAATTCTCTGAAAATGATATGCTACGCTAAAAGACGCAAAAGAGAGGAGACCCTATGTCTGACTATATGCTCCGCGCGACGGCGGCAAATGATACGATCCGCGCGTTCGCGATCACGGCAAAAGATACCATAGAGGAAGCGAGGCGGCGGCACGATACGGCACCGGTCGTGACGGCTGCGCTCGGGCGCCTGCTTTGCGGCGGCGCCATGATGTGTATGATGGAAAAAGAAGACGAGGGGCTGCTGACGCTTCAGGTCTTAGGCGACGGACCGGTGGGAGGGATCACGGTAAGCGCTTCACCGGACGGGCTGTTAAAAGGTTTTGCGAATGAGACGAATGTCGAACTGCCGCTCAAATATCCCGGGAAGCTGGACGTCGGTACAGCGGTCGGCAGCGGCATCTTACGCGTGATGCGGGAACAAAAGCGAGCGGAAGCGGATCCTTTTGCGGCAGCAGGCGAGCCCTATATCGGAACGGTGGAGCTGGTCAGCGGCGAGATTGCGGAGGATCTGACCTATTACTTCGCGCAGAGTGAGCAGACGCCGTCGGCGGTGGGGCTTGGCGTGCTCGTCGATAAGGATATCACAGTGCGGTGCGCCGGCGGGTTTATCGTGCAGCTGATGCCGGATGTGACCGATGAGGCGATATCCCTGCTGGAGCAGAACATACAAAGCATCCGCCCGGTCACGGAGCTTCTTGACGAAGGGATGATGCCGGAAGGACTGCTCGAAGAGCTGCTTAAGGGAATGGATGTGACAGTTTTGGAAAAGCGCCCTGTCGCCTACCGCTGCGACTGCTCCAGGGAGCGTGTGACAAAATCCCTCGCCGCCCTGCCCAAAGAGGATCTGCAGGAGATGATCGACGATGCAAAGCCGGTGGAAGTAAGGTGCCAGTTTTGTAATGAAAAGTACGAATTTGCGATCGAAGAATTGAAGAAGCTGTAGATAAACCCGCTGCGCATAAAGTATGCCGTCTTTGATCATTTTGCATGTATCCGTGCAAGGTGAAGCGGAGAATTGTGACCTGCTCTAATGTTATTGTAAAATCGATCCGATATAAATTATGGAGTATTCTGTTATCCGCTTCACATTTGCGTTTTGCCGGCGGATGAGAGCTTCCCCACGGACGGGGAAGGATGTGCCAGGGAGGGTGCACGAAGATGGCATACGGGTTTTCGATATCGGCGCAGGACGCCGCATATAGTGCATACCGCGCTGCATCGGAGCAGGCGGGCGGACGCAATCCGTATCTGACGGGTGGAACGGCGTCTTCGTCTCGTGGTGCGTCTACGGGTAATAGTGCGCTTAATGATTCTCGGAATTCATCCGGAAAAAACGCCTGCAGCATTTCCACGAAAAGATCCGCGTCGACTCGCTTTGCATCAGGATCTGTATCCGTTACAGGCAGCGTCTATTCTTTGTCCGGTAATTCTTCCACGGCAAAAAGTGCATCCGCATTCGGTTCCGTCCGCAAAACATCTTCGGGCGGTAAAAACGAGCTTCTCCGCGCCCTTGATAAGCAGGATTTTTCCACCGCGGATATGACCGGTGAGCAGAAAAGGAAGGCGAACTTCGCTTATACCGGTACGACATCGTACAAAAAGAAGGGCTATCTGGATTTCTGGAGCAGTTCCAAAACGTCGGGATCCGACGAAGAAAAAGAAGACATTTCCAAATACAATTACAAAGACGTCTCCGGCGATATCCAGCGTGCCAAAACCTCCGCGGCGGCAGGAAGCGTTGTGATAAAAGCAAAACGCAGGGTGCAGGAGATTAAGCGGAAGCTTGCAAACGGCAAGGGCGATGCCGAGGAGCTTGCTCTGGCGCTTTCGCACGCAAAACGGATGGAGCGTGTCGCGAAGAAAAAGCAGCGCCACCTTGAGCTTGAGGAGCTCGTGGAGCATAAGCAAGACAGCGGCGTCGCACAAGAAGAAAACGTCAATTCCGATATGGCGGCGGATATCTACGCGGCCGAGGAAGAAAAGCTGACTGACGCGCAGTATGAGCTTGACGGAGAACAGCAGGAAGCACTCGAAGATTATATTGAGGAGAACGGACTCTCAGTCAGCGCGTATACGGATGACGAAGGGAGCGTGTATGCCGAAATGTCGGCGATGATGGAGAGCGTGACTGACCGTGCCGATTTAGACATAACGCAGATGTCCGATACCACCCTTTCCGAAGAAACTCTCGACGGCCTTAACGACCTCCTCGAAGATTTCGGCAGTGAAGAGCAGGAGATGCTCGAGGAACTGCAGCAGCAGCTGGCCCTTTTAGAGACGGTCGATCCCGATATGAGCAGGGAGGACTTAAAGGAGCTTAAGACGAAGCACCGCCAATCCGAGCGCAGGGATATCGTCAAAGCCGATATGGATTACTTAAAGGGAGAATTCGAGCATTACGAAAAGAAGGGAGAAATAATGCAAAACTATCTCCCCTTGATCCGCTCCGGATTCACCGCGGCATTCCGTGCCAGCTCCACGGTCAGCTTGCCCTGATCTACGAGCATATTCAGGCTCTCGTCCATCGACCGCATAATGCCTCCGTTCGTGCCCTTGCTCGAATATACGGTACCGTCGATCTGATAGATCTTGTTCTCCCGGATCATATTCTGGATTGCCGGCGTCACCGTCATGATCTCGAAGACAGGGATCGTTTCCCCGTCTAAGGTTGTAACAAGCTGCTGCGAGACAACGGCCTTCAGCACCGTAGAAAGCTGCACCGCGATCTGATGCTGCTGGTTCGCCGGAAAGACGTCGATGATACGGTTGATCGTATTGGCCGCGCCAATCGTATGCAGGGTGGAAAGCAGAAGGTGTCCGGTCTCGGCCGCCGTCATAGCGACGGAGATCGTTTCGAAATCGCGCATCTCCCCCAGAAGGATAACGTCCGGGCTCTGCCGCAGGGCAGCGCGCAGGGCCGTCATGTAGCTTTCGGTATCGACGGCGATCTCTCTTTGTGAAACGATACTCTTATCGTGCCGGTGCAGGTACTCGATCGGGTCTTCTAGCGTAATGATGTGCGACTCCCTCTTGTGATTGATATCATCGATGATACAGGAAAGCGTCGTGGATTTGCCGCTGCCCGCCTGTCCTGTCACAAGCACCATGCCGCTCGTCTGATTGCCGAGCTCGATGATCTCGGGCGGAATGTGCAGAGTATCCGGATTCGGCAGTTCAAAAGCGATGATACGCATAACGGCGGACATCGAACCACGCTGCATATACGCGCAGACACGGCAGCGCGTGATACCGGGGATGGAGATGGAAAAGTCATCGTCCCCGCTGTTAATGAGCCGGGTAATGTCCCGATCCGCAAGCGTGTAGATTTCCCGGATCAGTTCCTCCGCCTGCTGGGGCAGGATCATCTTGTCGCCAAGGGCGCGGATCGAATCCCCCTTGCGGAACGAAACCCTTCGCCCGGCAACGATGAATACATCGGAGGCTTTCTCGACCTTAGCCGCTTTTCTTAAAATCTCGGTAATCTGATTATCCATAAAACACTCCTTACTGTACGAGATCCAGTTTGTCATTCCCCGACCAGGTCGTGGTCGAAACGGTCTGAAATTTCGTGATGTGATAGTATCCGCCATCGGGAACAAGCGTAAAAACAACGTAGATCGCCATATCGTCCGTCATCTCGTAGTTCCGCTCGATGGAAGGCGAGGCTCCGGCGGCGGTAGCGCGGATGGACGCATTCAGCTGGTGCAGATCCGTCTCGCAGGTATTCACCGCATCGTAATAGGCGCTGCGAAGCCCCGAGGTCCGAAGCGCGTTGTTGTACTCGTTCTGTGCCTGTACGAGCGCGATCGCGGAAAACGTAAACAGGCACATCACCAGGAAAACGACGAGCATCATAGAGATGCCGATGTTCGCGGGCGGGGCAATGCCCTCCTTCTTTTCGTTCATGCGCTGCCGCCTCTCTGAAATAAATCGTGACACAGTTCGATCGAATAGATCGTATTGCCGTCGGCGTTGTTAAAAACGATCGCGATGTTCAACAGCGAATCGTTGAGCTCTAAGTGGATCTTCTCGGTGAAAACGGCGTGATTTCCGTCGATTTCCCGGAAATGATCGTCAAAATACACCTCAATCTCGCAGTTCGAATCCGGGCCGCTGATCGAGGCATTCCGGTAGCTGCGCATAAAAATCGTGCGAACGCCTGAGACCGATCCCTGCGACCGGATGATCTCGGCAGCGTCGCTGGTGATGTTGACCGCCATATTCAAGCGTTTTGCATCGCGGCTTAAGACATGTGCATGCACGAACACGTAAATGCAGACCGACGCCGCAAGGGCGAAAAACATAACCGCAATGATCAGCTCCATCAGAAAGAGCGTGGAAGCTGACGCACGTTTCCGTTTTTTCATAAGGTACCTCTATTGCTCGGCGTAAATTCCGACATACGCGCTTGCCTTCTGCCCGTCGTGATCGGTGCAGGTGAAAAAAAGCAGGCGCTCGTTCTCCATATTGACATAAAACAGCCGCACCGGAAGGATCTCCGTACCCGAAGAAGCGTTCATCGTGCTTTCCGTTCCGGATTTGATAAAAAGCTCCCGCAGTGCACCCGCATACTGGTAAATGTAGGTGACGTATTCCTCACCGCCGATCACCTCGGACATCCGGATCGCGGGGCATTTGTCAAACTCCGTGACCGTGATCGCGCCGGCGACATCGTGCTGGTGGATCTTCTCGCGCACATAGGCGAGGGAAGTGTTCGCGTTGTAATTCATATTTGCTTCGTCCACGGTCTTCTGGTACACACGTGCCGCAAAAAGAATGACGATAAGCGCGGACAGCGTGAAAACGAAGAAGAGCATCAGCGGAAGCAGAAGCTCGATTTGATGATTTCTTTTCATCATAGCTGAATCTCACTTGCGCGGCGCCGGGTGACGATCGACTTTCGTACCGCGCCTTTTAATTCGGAAAATTCTTTTAACATACCGGCAGCGTGTGCCACGATCCGCTGCGGCAGCGGAGCCTTTTCCCCGACCAGATCGATGATCGTCACGTCAGGAAAAAGATTCGAGCCGCGGATCTTATAATCCACGTAAAACAGCTCGTCGTTGTAATACAGTCCGTAAGTGTCCTTGATGTAGGTAAGGCTTTCCGGATACTTTCCGGTGGTCGCGTAGCAGTACACGATATCGCGGGTCAGCGCATTTTGCAGGCTTTCTCTCTGCCGCTTCGTCGAGCCGGAGGAGAGGGAAATGGTACCGAAAATGAAAATGCCGACAACGATCGCAAAAAGTCCGAGCGAGCACCAGAGACCGGTAACGGCGCTTTTTGATTTTGCCCCTGCGGGATGAAAACGTGCCATAAACGAACCGCTCCTTTAAATCGTAGCCATAATGCCCAAAAGCGGAAACATTACCGAGATCAGGATCGCGCCGACGACGAAGGAAAGCACCACAATCAGAGCGGGCTCCAGCATCGAAAGGTAATTCGTGATCTTCGCGTCGATCTCTTCCTGGTACAGCGTTGCCACCTGCCGCATCGAGCCGTCGAGCGAGCCCGTTTTTGAGCCGAGAGAAGTCAGTCTCGCGTACACACCGGAAAAAACGCCCGCCCGGTTGATCGCTTCCGCAAGTGAGTCGCCGTTTTCGTTCATATATCTTGCGCATTTCCGAAGCTTTCTCGCGTAATCCTTGTCTTCGTTCAGATCATATACGAGCTGGAAGCCGCGGTCCGGCGAAAGACCGCTGTGCAAAACGAGGGCCAGGCCGTCCGCGAAGCGGCAGCTTGCGATCTGCTCCCTCAGCTCGCGGTATGACTTGAACAGCTTCAGGACGGAATTGCTGAAGGCGCGCCCCGGCTTCGTTTTCACGCAGAACAGGATGAGTACCAGAAGGAAAACGAGAATGCCGGCGAACACCGCCGCATAGTTGCTGATGAGGTCGCTGACCTTCATCAGAAATCCGGCAAACCCGGTCATCTCCGTGCCAAGCTGCTTGAACACCTGATTGAACAGCGGCATCACGAAGATCAGAAGTACGGTAATGACCGCAACGATCATACCGGACATGATGAGCGGGTAAAAGACCGCGCTCTGGATCGACTTTCGAAGCTGCTCCTCACGCTCGTAGTAGATCTCAAGCGCGCTCATTACGTCGTCTAAGTTGCCCGTTTCCTCGCCGATGCGGATCATATTCGTCATATAACTCGGGAAAACGCCCGTCCGCTCCAGAGAGGAATACAGCTCGCCCGATTCCGACATCGCGTCATAGATGTCCAAAAGAAGCTCCTGATCCTCACGGGAGGAGAAGTCCTTTTCCATCATCTCGATGCCTTCGAGGGAGGAGATGCCTGCCGTTAAGATGAGCGCCATCTGGCCGCAGAAATAGGAAAGCTCCGTGTTGTTTAAGGGCTTTCTTTTTTTACGGTCAAGGTCTTCGTAGGAAGCGATCCGGGAACGCGCCTTTTTCTTCTTTTTATCTGCCTTCATCTCCGACCACGCGGATTTCGACTCCTTGCGGCGGATCTTTCCGGTGTCTGACGCGTCGCCGACCCGTGTCGCTTTTCCGACGCGGGAGGGCTTCTTATCGGCCTTCTTTTTGGCTGCACGCTCCGCCTTC
>JAFSYD010000254.1 GCA_017443685.1 Lachnospiraceae bacterium
CAACGCTTATACCCGGCGATCAGATCAAGAAACCATTTTTTAAGTTCATCGAAGGATTGCGGCAGAACAAATCGCCGCACTTCTTCGGTATCGAGATTGTTATAGGTCATCTGTACATCGATCGTGGAAATCTTCTTTTCGTGCGCGACGATGAACGCATAGCATTTTGCCTGTGCAAGGTGCACCTCTTCCGGTTCCGTCATTGCCTCAACATCACGAAACACGCCTTTGATCTCATCAATCGTAACATACTCCCGGTGTGCGTCTCTTTCGATCGTAACCTCCGTATGATTTGGATCTGTCCGGGCATTATCCGACATTTTATTGGAAATCAAACCCGGCATCCCGGGAATCCGGGGAGTATCGTCAATTATGATCCCATCCGCCCGTCCTTCGAGGGCGAGATCATAATCGTCATAAGAGATGGTGAATTTGAGAGGGACTTCGGAATGATAGAATGCGCCCATCCGCCGCTGCAGCTTCCGGTGAAGCTCGGCACCGCGCTTCATGGCGGCAAGCGGATTTCCCCCTCCCGTACGCTCGTCAATATCCCCATGCCGGATCACAAATTCGACAAGGGAGCGAACCGATATATGAATTTGGGGGCGCAATACATCCATCATCCGAACACCGTTTTTATATTCAGGAACTGTTCCTGCCATTATACCAAATATCCGAATAAAACACAAAAAAATGATGCCTGCATAAAACAGACATCTTTATCTGAGGGGCGGGTGTGCTACCCGCGCAAACGAAGCACGCGGCTTGCAGTACCGGCAACCGACAGTTTAAGTCGAATGAAAAGCATATGCCAATATAGGAAAAAAGATCCCGACGCGAATTACGCGACCGCAAACTTGCGGATCGCACGGGAAAATACCCGATCCTTACGATGGCAGATGACATACATCTCCCGCTCCAGCGCCTGCGTTAAGACGCCGAGAAAGGATTTTGCATCCAGATATGTCTGCCCGCTTTTCAAATCAATATCAAAGTCGCATTTGGAAGCCATATTAACAAATTCCTCGACTTCCTTCGGGCTGTTCAATTTAATCTTCATATTGTTATTCATCATTTTCGTTCACCTCGTTTCATAACATGCGAAGCATAGGTCCAAACGTCACAGGCGATACAATACATAGTAGATATCAGTAATTATAATCGATATATCTTGTGGTGATACCCCGCCTGACGTTTGCCATATTAAACCACAGAAGCGCCCATCAAACAATGGCAATATTGTTCAAAATAACTGAAGGGAAACTGTTGTTTTTGTGCAGAATAGACAAAGGATGCAGATGAATGATCATCTGCATCCTTATTATAAAACAGGGACAGAAGGACTCGAACCCTCGACATTTGGTTTTGGAGACCAACGTTCTACCGACTGAACTATATCCCTGTACGTGCACAACAAACAAAACACGCATAAAATAATATAACATTTATGGGGCGCATTGTCAAATACTTTTGACAAGAGGCGCCCCATAAATACAGATATGATTTAGGTTGTCACTATTAAGTTAATAAGGTGTTTAATGAAAAATCCTTTTTGGGATCTTTACTCATTCATTGATTCGTCAAACTGCGCGATCTCATCCTCGCTTGCCAGCTTAAACATATTAACGATCTCATCGAGATTCTCCGCCACGGATTGCTGGTCGTTCGCCATACCGTTAACGTCCTCGACCATTTCCGCAACTTCTCCGATGGTTTCGGTAACCTCCGAAGAAGAGGTTGCCGTCTCGGTCGCCGATTCCGCAATGGAAGCGACCGCTGCGTTGACCTGCTCCATGGAGTCTGAAATATATCCGACCATCTCGGAAATCTGATCGGACAATGCGCCGAAGGACTTTGCATCTTCGCCGTATTCCTGCGCAACGCCGACAAAATTCTCATAATCCGGCGCTGCCGTATCCTTAACGAAAGCAAGAAGCTCCATCGCCGACTTGTTCAGCGCTTCAAATGCCGCCTGGATACCGCTTACGGTATTCTGGATCTCATCAACTGCCGCCTTCGTCTCGGAAGCTAACGAATTGATCTCCCCGGCTACAACCGCAAATCCGCGTCCGTGCTCGCCGGCACGCGCCGCCTCGATCGAAGCGTTCAAGGATAAGAGGTTGATCTGGCTTGCAATATCAGCGATCGAATCCGCCAACGTACCGATCTGCTTAACGACCTCGGCCTGTTCGGAAGCCACGCGCAGCTCTTCCCCGCGCTGGTCCGCGATCGCCATCGCGTGGTGGGAGGATTCGCGGCTTTCCTTCTCGATCTTCGCCGCTTTCTTCTCGATCGCTACCGCTTCTTCTTTTGTCTTTCTCGTTTCATCCGCAAGACGCTGTACCGATGCATTGACCTCGTTCGCCGAAGCCGATACCTGCTCGGTTGCGGCACCGGTGTTCGTCATAGCATCATTGACACGCTGCATCGCCGCGGAAATCTCTTCAAATCTTGCCAAAAGGTCGGTCGACGTCTCGGACAGGGATCCCGAAGAGGTATTGACCTTCGTCGATCCGATACCGATGTTGCGGATCACGCCGCTGTTGTTCTTGTACATTTCATTCAAGGACATCGCCATATCACCGATCTCGTCCGTACGCTTAATATGCAGCGGACGTACCGTAAAGTTGCCCTTTGCAAGCTCCGTCGCAAACGCGGATACCGCGGACATAGCTTTTGCGATACCATTCGCCTGCCAAATGATCAGTACGGAGGTAATGATCATGGCAAGGATGCTTAGAATGATGGACACCCGCGTCATCTTCATTACCGGAGCTACGACCTCGGAATGCTTCATCGTAAGTCCGACCTTCCAACCCGCGTGGTTCGTCGTACCCCAGTAGAGATTGCGCGTATCGCCTTCCCATTTGAAATCGCCGTTACCCTTGGCCGAAGAAAGGATCGCATTGACATACTCGCCCATCTCTGTGCTGTCCATCAGGGTCATTCCGTTCTTTGTGGCATTCTCATCACCCGGATGATATACATATACGCCGTCGTCACTCGTAAGGAAGACGGTACCCGATTCACCGATCTTCACGGAAGCCATCTCTTCCTGAATCGTCGTCATCATAATATCGACCGTGATACAGCCGATGAATTTGCCGCTCGAATCCGTGATCGGACAGGAACAGCTCGACATTGTAAGACCGGAGGTATCATCGTAATACGGAGAAGTGATCACCGCACCCGAGCTTGTCTTTGCATTTATGTAATATTCCTGGCTGAAATAGTCATAATCCGCATTGGAGTAATCCCAGGTCTCGACGATATCACCGCCGTCTTTGTACCAGTACGGACCATAATACTTCTTCTCGGGGTCATAGACGTTCGGCTCAAACCAGACGCCGCAGCCTAAGATCATATCGTTCGTCGAAGCTACGCCCTTATACATATAGGCGAAATCTTCTACCGATACATCCTTGTAACATCCGGCTGTCGCCTTTGCGAGGGTCTCAGCCGAGGAAATGATGGCATACAGCTCACCATCGACTAAGTTCACATATTCGTCAACCGTCTGCTCCATCATCTGTCCGCTGGAATCCAGCAGCGCTGACTTCGCCGTCGCCGCCATATACAGCGATACTACCATGATCGCTATCGCCACTACCGGTACGATAAAAAGGATCAGCTTGGCGCGAACGCCCAATCGCTTCGTTCTGCGTACATTATTCGGAGTGCTTTTCTTTTTGGTATTCTTATTCTTCGCCATGCATGCTCCTTATCGTAAA